>JAYWAE010000347.1:0-10149 GCA_043782715.1 Pseudobdellovibrionaceae bacterium
CACATATGACTGATTGTAAAGAGCATCAGAAGCCGGCGACGATGATGCCGGATTTCTCGGGTCCAATTTAGTTTGTGGAGGATTTCCTTTGCTCTCCACAGGTGAGCTATTTGACTTCGAACACCCAGCCATACATATTCCGGATAACAGCAATGCGGTAACACCTATCTTCAATTTCATAACTAATTCTCCTCATCAAATTAAGTAACAGTTGGTATTAGGAGCAAGGCCTAGGCCATCGGCGTACACTAGCACCATTGTTCAATACGCAAAACACAGGGCAAGATTTACACGCGAATGCCCGTTTCTGTCACCTTTCAAAACATTTAAATTTACAGGTTTTGGCCATCTTGAGCGGCCTCGGCGGTCCGGAACGCGCACTTAAAATGGAGCGCCTTGAACTTTGAGCGGTAAGATCTGGGTGCCGCCAATCTCAGCCCAAATCAGGTTTGCTGGCCGATTGGCACGACCGAACAAATCCAGTCGCTCACGCGAGCGCATGGTTTTTTATGGTTTTGCTACCGGCGCCGCGCAAGTTGTGGAGGGCGTTGTTTCAAATCTCAGAGGGATAACAGACGAAATTCATCAACCTATCAATTTTGTATACTCAAAATATTCGTCAAAACCGCTATAACGTCGCTAGGTTACAATTTGCAAATACAGCTCGACTGAACAAAAGGGAATGCTTCTTGGGCTGCCATTGTCTCGTTCCAATGTGCGTTTTAATCGATTTAGTAAAGGCGGTCAGAATTTCAGCGCGTTGTCGTCCAAATTACCCTAGGCCGCAGGTTTTCTAAATTGAATCTTCGCGTAAACCCCAATTGCCGCAAGAATGCGCAGCATGAGGTCCGTCGAAATATCCTTGGTGTTGCGGTTTATAAGGGCGGTGATGCGGGTCCGAGAAGTCTTGGCAAGTTTTGCCACTTGGGCGTGGGTCAGGCCTTTTTTCTTTACCACTTCTGCGATTTTATCGTTGAGGTCGCTTCGGATCTCGATTTCCAAGCCATCCGCAGGACTGAGGCCCAAGGCTTCGGCCAACTCCATGGCATTTCTAGCAACGATTTTAGCTTTCTTCATTTAACAACTCCTTAAGGCGTTTTTGACCTAGTTCAATTTCGTGCTTCGGTGTTTGTTGAGTCTTCTTTTGGAAGGCATGAAACACCAGCACCGCATGGGCAAGGCGGGCGAAATAAAACACTCTGTAGGCCCCTGAGCTATCCTTGATCCGCAGTTCTTCGACACCTTTGCCAACGTCAGGCATGGACTTAGAAAGCGGCATGGTCAGCTTATGACCCTTTTGCAAATCAAAGATGGCCTTGCCAAGCTCACGGCGCACATCCTCAGGGAAGTCGCGGATTACAGTTCTAGCTTTAGGATGAAAAACCGTGGGCTTCACTTTTCTATATGTCTCACATCTGGGACATTAAATCAAGTCTTTGTTTTTGGTCTGGCTGCGAGCATGCTTATATTTCTTCCCTTGGATCGTCTGGCGCACGAAGGCCTCGGATGCTCCAACCAGGTTGGCGACGTCGTAGTAATTGGGCGATCGCCGATAGAGTGCGCGTAACTCGGTTGAGTTCAGCGCGAGGGATTCAGGAAATTCTTCCATCTCGTAAATAAACGGGTTTGACGACAGGGTAGGGTGTTCGTCTACTTGTTCGACTTGCGCACCAAATGTCAAGCTCTGCGAACTTACATTTCTCTTGAAATCTAAAACGCCCCCAGAGGGGCGGGAGCCAGCCCGCAGCAAAGCTAGCTCCCGATCAAAATGCTCACCATCTACAAGCCAATGAACTTGCACCTTGTCCACCCCGGCGTCCACGCGATGAATGAATCTCTTTAGCATCTGCTTCAAATCATTCGGTGGAATGACGGCGGTAAAAAACTTTCGGTAATGGCTCGCAAAATCATCAAACACATCAAAATTCACCACACGATCAAAACTCGTTTTGCCGGTGGATTTGAGATTCGCTAGTTCATCGTCATAGTCTCGCTTGATTTCCTCTAATCGCTCCATCTGTTTATAGATCGGAGCCGCTGAAACGGATTTTGGAAGTTCAGCGAGTCTTTCTGCTAACCCGTCAATCTGGCCTGTGACCCCATAAACTTTTGCTTTGAGCGTTTCCGACCTTGCGGGCGCCTCAATATGCAAACCTGGCCAAAATCGACCTCAAATTCCGCTAATCGCCGGCTCCGAGGGCACGTTCGCGGCGTAGCGCGGTCTTCCGTCTGACATTCCCTTTTAGAACAGGAATGGAATTGGTTCGTGCGCAATCAAGCTTATGTAGCTGGCGTCACCGCGGGTTACCGGGGCTCCATTTAAACTTTGCTCTAAACAGGAATAGTGGTTTTGGAATTCACTAGATTTATGTTCACGTCAGGCCGTGCGGAGGCGGGCGCGGCCCCTAGCCCATCACACGGGTGGCTCAGGCCCGCGCCAACTGAACTCTAGGGAATTCAGGCCCGAAAAGCGCCAACTGTCAGCCGGGCTCGAGGATAACTCACTCGAAAGACTGTCCTCGAGCGCGCCACGGAATGTTGCGAATTTCTGTTCGCGGTACTTCATGCCGCGGTCATAGCTGGTCTTGATGTAGCCATCCGGCGTCCGCCTGATATGGATGCCATCGCCAGTACTATCGCTGAGAAACTGATCTTCTTTATCGACCAGTAAGTCTGCAACCTCTACCACTGTCGGGCGAGGGCGCAGAGGCGTGTATGGTGGCGGTAAATCGTCGACTAAGGATTGCGAAAACAACTTCAGTACCAGGGCTTTGCTGTAGCGCCAGTTCGTCGGGAATTTATTTACCCAAATGTCGAGATAGCCAAATTGCTCAAAGCGGTTACTGAGATAACGGCGAAATAGCGGGATCAAATACGCGTAACAAGTCTCAACATCGTTGAACTTTCGGCTGTCACTGAAACCGATTATTTGGTCTTTGACTGTGTAACCATCGGGCAGTTTGTAGACGCGGATTCCCTCCGCATTCGAGCCGAGCGGGGTCAAATAGAGCTCCGGCGAAAGTAGTACACTTTGAAGAAGATCCTCTGCAGAGGGCATATGAAGCACCAACTTCGTCATGTTCGTATTCTTGTTCAAAATGTAGGATGCTGCGGCTTCCTCGGCAGTTATTGGCAGCACTGGAATTGAATCGAGTTCTTTCATAAGATTATCGGGGAGGAGGCTTCGTGTTTTGTGCACTCTGTGGGTGGAGCGCAAACTGGGCGTGAGTAAGTATGTATCCCTTTCCAGGGAGCGGAATTTTATTTCCCCCACTGTTAATGGAATAATTTGCTTCCACCTTCAGGATTCCAGAAACGTAGACCACCTTTCCAATTAACCTCTCGCCCGATGAATCTCTGGGCCACTCTTTAGCACTGCCTGAGCCATATATTAATTTTTGAGGGGAATTAAGGTCCATCACAGAAATGAATCTGTCAGATGGACTCAAGCGGTCTATTGGCTTGGGATATTCTTCCCGTTCAATCAACGCCCCTTGATCCGCTTTCCCTTTCAAATAAACTCTTTTGCCAACAAACTTCTCAAGTGTTCCTGTTAAGTCTTCGGCAGCAAAAACGAATGCAGAACTCAATAACAGTCCGATCAATAAACTTCCCTGTTTGATCATTAGTAACCCCCAAATAGAATAGTATTGGGTTCCTTTGTTGGCAGCCTAAGAAAAAGCGTGGCCAAGCAGCTGCGTCACATTGACCAGCTAAGGGACATGAGGTTCGCATCTACAAATTGGAATCATCAAAGTTGAAATCAAAGTTGAAATCAAAGTCCCAGCCCGGGTAAAGGCGCTGGAGAATTTCAAAGAGAATCCCCCAAATTTCATATATAGAATCGCCAAACCAAAAACCATCAATAGGGATGGGAGAACAAAAGCAATTCCAACTAGAGTGGCCCAAAGGACGTTGCCTCTTACCCAACCCAAATAGATCGCGAGTTGTGCAGCGAGAGGACCCGGCGCAAGCTGAGAGAGAGCAAATCCCTCAGTGTATCCTTCAGGTGAAATCCAACCTCTAGCTTCTACTAGATCACGCCTCATGTGCTCACAAAGTACGATTGGACCACCAAACCCAATGGCACCCAGCTTTAGAAAATACAAAACCATCGCGTGATGCGATGGGTGCGTCGTCTCATTTGTTCGGCCCGCTATCATGACTTGCTCACAGTTTTTGCGTATCCAGGGCTGATTTGATCCCTTTTGCCAAATTCGCTGCTGGCCCCACGCCCCAGAAGTGAAGAAACATGATCCTCGGCGTCTCATTGGTCATATGATTGTGTATGGCTACGATGTTGATCCCAGCGGCACGTAATTTCTTGAGTACCGGTTGAAGTTCGCTTTCTAGCATAGCGAAGTCACCGTCAACGACGGCTTCCTGATCGGAACCTGCAAACGCTGCCCAGGTGTTTACGCCCATCGCATTTCCAGCCTCTACCCCATGCATTTTGGTTTTGCGTCCGATCATTACCTTAAAAACACCATCCTTAAGATCACCTTTCGCGCCGAGTATTTCGCTGAGTGACTCAGGCTTGAGTGAGGTCTTTGCGGGATCGATGGCTACGTTTGGGAAGTTCCCTTTTCCGCCCATGGTTTCTTTTACTTTCGCGTAGACTTTGCCTATGGCCGAGGCGAGTTTCTCCTCGTCACCCATTCCGCCGATGTGCATAAACATGACCTTCGGAGAATCCCCGAAAAAGTGGTTATGCAACGCGGTCACTTCAAGGCCATACTCGAGCGCGACACTCATAACGGGATTCACCTGGTCTTCGAGCAGAACGGTGTCACCCATAACCATTGTCTGCGCGCCCGTTCGCTGAAACGCGGCCCATGAAGTCAGTCCCAATGCCGGTACAAGTTTAACTCCGCCCGATGTCGCCTGAATGTCACTTCTCGGAAATGTAACTTTGAACACACGTTCCTTTTCGTTGTAGGAACCCTTGAGACCGGTGAGCACTTCTATTTTCTGACTGCTAAGAGCTGGGGAAGCCGCCGCTAAAATAGGAGCGGCGAATCCAATTGCGATTGCGACTATAGATAAGTTGATTCTCATGTTTCAGTCTCCTTGACGTTACATTTTCTCTGGATACCAGCCGTGCCGCTCCTCAGTGAGAGATTGGTTCCAACGATAAAGCGCATCGTAAATTACAAACCCTTGCTGGATCAATTCATGGTCGTCTTGGAAATTCTCGCCAAGGCCCAAAGTAATCGCGAGAAGGCCTGAGCACTCTGGTGCCAAGTCGTTTCGATCCGTATCGGCGCCTCGGACTATGGTCGCGAGTCGTTCAAGCGCCGGATCTTTCAAGCGATATTTTTTGATAAACGCATCGAAGCTGCAGAACTCACCGGCATGGGTGAGTTCCACATTTGGTACGTCGTAGGGTATGGCCCCGGTCTCTTTGGCGACCGAGAGCACTTGATCGCGTGGCACGTAGAGAAACTCAGCTTCCTTGTCGATGAACTTTTGAATCAGCCACGGACAGGCAATTCGATCAATTTTCGGCCGTTCGCGGGTAATCCATTTCATAAAGTTCCTTTCTCTAAACCTTTGCTATTAAATGCGTTTTACTGAAATGAGGTCAATCGATACAATGGTTACATCGTGGCAATCGGAAAGAATCACGAGGTCTGCTACGGGGCGGCGATTTCTGACGGTAGGATTGTGTACGTAAAAGGCGACCCCAGGCTGTGCGGCCAATGCACGCTCGATGATTTCTCGCAGCGACAATTTGGAAATTTGCATGACGTTAAGCTGGCTGCTGGCCCAGGCAATATGTTCATTGAGTCCGTGCGTGCGGACCCTAGCCGAATTGAGTTTGGGGTAGGCAACACCGAACAAGCGCCCTACTAAAATTGCGGATGAACACTCTTAAAGCCTGTAGGAGGATCAAAAAACCCGGTGGGCAGTGGTTCGGAAAAATAGGTCAGCGAAAGCACAAAGCTACCGGTTTCGGCTTGCACCGGCAGATATCCAGGTTTTATGACTCCGTTAGGATTGTAAATAGGCAGATCGACATTCAACAAGGGTAAGCCTAATAGACGTATGGGAAAGAATTTTAGTTCATAGCTGCGCACCTGGTCCACAAGATCGAGGACTGCATGAACGGTCGCGTCGGGAAACTTCTTAATACAAGCCTTACTCGTCTCCTGTGCCCCAGTGACGGAATGCCAATCGCAGTCTGCGTTTTTCTTTGTCGCTAGCGGAACAATTTTACTTTTTTGCGCAGAAGTCTTGGCCACCGTCGCCTGTTGTTGCAAGACTTTAAATGCAGTGATTTGCCTTTTTGAAGCGGACAAAGTATTTGCAACATTGTCTCTTACGTATTCCTTTTTGGAATTGTCGATACGGATACTTGTGTCGCTTTGCAAGTCGACAATAAAAACGGGTTCGAAATTATTGTTTTCTATCGTATCTAGACGAAGTTGATGGCCCAGATAGCATGCTCGAGTGACTATTTTTGATTTACCTTCATCCATTTTGATGCAAAACATCTTTTCGCCGGCAAAAGAGCTTACTGGAATCATGGCTATAATTAACAACGTAGCAAAATTCAAGTCGGTCTCCCCCGGAAGCGATTCTATAAATACAAGAATTCATTATAAGGACGCCTATGCTATCGGGGCAATATCAAAGTACTTAGATGAGCCAACCTACAGCGCAAACATTGCGCCCGCGGCCGCAAACATTGCGAGCGCAGTAGCCCACACGGTGATCCTGCCGATGCGCGAACTGGGTTGGTCTTGCATAATATGATGATCCGATGCGACCAAGACAATCCCGACCAGGAGAAACGGCGCTAGCAGGCCATTTGCAACGGCCGACCAGTAGAGCGCTTTCATTGGATTCACCTCAGCGAAGTCGAAGCCAATGCCCAGAATTGTGGAAAAAATAATGACCGAGTAAAACGCCTGGGCCTTGTTTAGCTTGGCATCAAGGCCTTGGCCCCAATCGAAAGTCTCAGCCAACGCATAGGCAGCGGACCCCGTCAGAGTGGGAATCGCCAGAAATCCTACGCCTATAAGGCCAATCGTAAAGAGCAGTGATGCAAAACGGCCCGCGAGCGGGGCTAGAGCTTCTGCGGCTTGCCGGGTGGTTTGGATATCCCGAAGCCCATGATGATGCAGGGTCAGTGCCGTCGAAAGGATAATGAAAAACATGACCAGGTTCGAAAATAGAGTCCCAATGCCGACATCGAATTTACGTAACATAATCTCGTCTGCAGTAGCGCCTACACGCTTAGCGAGCGTATCCCGGCCCGACGCCTTTTCCTCTTCAACTTCCTGGGAAGCCTGCCAGAAAAATAAATAGGGACTGATCGTCGTTCCTAAGATTGCGACTATCGTCGCCCATTCTTCTTTGCCTGTTGGAAATGACGGAATAAAAGTGTTGCGCAGCACTTCCTTCCAGTCGGGTTTCACGATGAGTGCGACGGCAACGTATGAAAGCAGAAAGGCAGAGAGCCATTTGAGCACGCGCGCAATATGAAAGTATCTCAGCGTAACGGTTGCCCACGCGATTCCAACGCCGAAAACAAATACCCAAATGTGGGAAGAGACTCCTGAGAGCATCTCCGCTGCGTCGGCCATTGCGGACAGATCCGCCCCGACATTCAAGGTGTTTGCCAGAAAGAGAGAAAAACAAATGACGATCATGATCGATTTCGGGAACTTTTCTTGCAGGTTTGCGGCTAGTCCTTTGCCGGTCACCATTCCGATTCGCGCGCACATCATCTGCACCGCGGCCATCAGGGGCCAGGTCACCAGCGCCGTCCATAGAAGTGAGGTGCCGAGCTGCGCTCCAGCAATCGAATAGGTTCCAATGCCTGACGGGTCATCGTCGGCGGCTCCCGCGATAACGCCAGGACCAAGTGCCCTCAAAAAGAGACGGGATCTTTCGTAGGTCGGAATTTTGTCTTTGAGTGGCATAGGTAGAATTCCCGCGTGAAGGCGATGCTACTCGACGTAGCGTTCAAGAACCGTCAGAAGTTTCTTAAGCTCATCATGACCTTTTTCGCGCTGCGCGCCTTCAATGCAATGAATGGTATGCTCGTGAATGAGCTTTTCTGCAAACGACTTCAAAGCTTTCCTTGCGGACACCACTTGATTCAAAATATCGGGGCAGTCGCGATTTTCATCAAGCATGCTCTCTATGGCCTTAAGCTGGCCGGCAATCTTTCGAATACGCATTTTCAGCGCTCGCCGGTCCTCATGGGAATGTGGACGAATTTTCTTTTGACTCATGTCCCGAACCGTAGCGTTGAAAATATGGACTTGTCAATAAGGGGGGTGGGGGTATATCCCTTATGGAATCATCTTTTAATCGGGAGAATGCTTGGGTCACCATCACAATCATAGTCACGGCAGTCACGACCACTCCCATCACGGCCATGCGCCCGCTAGCTACAACGCTGCTTTTGCGCTGGGGATTGCACTCAACTTTGGGTTTGTAGTTATTGAATCTTTTTATGGCTATTTCGCCCATTCGTTGGCTCTGATGGCCGATGCGGGACACAATTTGAGCGATGTGTTTGGCCTTGTGTTGGCTTGGGGCGCAACCTATCTTGCCGGCCGAAAGCCGTCGCGCAAATTCACCTATGGCCTAAAGAGTTCGTCGATTCTGGCGGCGCTCGCGAATGCCGTCGTTTTGCTTTTGGCAATTGGGGGTGTTGCGTGGGAAGCCATTCAAAGGTTCAGTGACCCTCATCCGGTTCTGGCTTCTACGGTGATGTGGGTTGCAGGCGCGGGCGTGATCATCAACGGCGCTACCGCTCTGCTGTTTATGTCGGGGCGAAAGGGCGATCTTAATCTAAGAGGCGCCTATTTGCACATGCTGTCTGACGCGGTCGTCTCGGTGGGGGTCGTTCTTGCGGGATTGCTAATTGCCTATACAGGACTAAATTGGATCGACCCGGTGGTGAGTCTTGTCATCAGTGCCATTATTATTTGGGGAACTTGGGGTTTACTCAGGGAATCGGTAAAGCTTGCATTGAATGCCGTTCCCGAATCGGTGGATAGCGAAGCTGTGCTGAATCACTTAAGAGGGCTAAAGGAAGTGAGCGAAGTGCACGACCTCCATATATGGGCGATGAGCACGACCGAAACGGCGATGACGGCTCATCTCGTGATGCCGGCCGGCCATCCCGGCGACGACTTTTTAAAACATCTTTGCCATCATCTCGAACATGATTTTGGTATTCATCACACGACGGTGCAGATTGAAGTCGGCGACGGCGCTACCGCCTGTAAACTTGCGCCGGACGAAGTCGTTTAGAGCGATTGTGGGTACTGGACAGGGGCCAGTATGATGCTCCTAATGGTAATAAATTAACGTTGTTTAACTCTAACGTTCCGTCCAGTTAGCCCATAATTCGCATTATTGACGGTGTACGCGGCACGTATCGGTTTTTTGAATACCTGCTACCGTTGAGTTCTGCACTGGTATTCTCCAGTCCAGCGTTCCTAAGGATTCCATGACAAATTAAGCCGTCCTTTCCTGGTTCTCCACACCTGTGGTATGCGCAGCCTTGGTTTTTTCTATAACACTTGCGCAAGGGTGCTCCTCCAGTGGTGGAGGGGGTTCGATTCCGCCTGCAACTGCAGCCGGAGCTGGGACCGGCGCCGGTGGATTGGGTCACGGGCCAGCGCCAGTGACCATGGGTACTGCGAGCAACTATGCCGTACTAGCGGAGTCGACGATAACCAGCGTTCCCACTTCAGTCATCACGGGTAACGTGGGACTCAGCCCGGCCGCGGGATCATTTATAGTATTGTCTTGTCCCGAAGTCGTTGGCGGCGGAATCATATATGCCGTTGATGCGAGCGGACCTGCGTGCGCGACAAATGACTCTGTGGCGGGTACCTTAACTACTGCGATAACCGATAAAAATACGGCGCGAGTAGATGCAAACGGCCGCGCTGCGGATTACAACGAACACGCAGCTGGGCTTCTTGGTGGACTCAATCTAGGGCCGGCAACCTATAAGTGGACCTCGGCGGTTTTGATATCTTCCGATTTGACCCTTACCGGTGGGCCGCATGATGTTTGGATTTTCATCATTGCGCAGGGGCTTACCGTGAGCTCGGGCGTACATATCACTCTTGCAGGCGGGGCACTTCCCCAGAATATCTTTTGGTCCGTCGCGCA
>JAYWAE010000348.1:0-3841 GCA_043782715.1 Pseudobdellovibrionaceae bacterium
TTGATCCGCAAGCGCACCTCCCATTTGCACTGCAGTCCCCTCGCGGCCGGCGGAACCGCCGAAGAGATGGGTCAATACTGTAGAAAATAAAATAAACGGCGTCATCTTGAGCGGAACCTGGTTTTTTGGCGTATGCAGTTCGTCGAGGATCAAGCCGGTGCCGGCACTGACGTTTTGCCCGAGATAATGATAAAGCAATCCGATCGCAAGGCCTGCCAGCGGCAAGCCCCAGATCAGAATCATATTGGAGTCGCGAAATTCTCCCGCCCATTTCAACGACCGGAGGAAGAGCGCCGAAGCCGCACCGGCTAAAACTCCGCAGACCACGCCGAACACGGCCCGGCGGGCGAGCGAAATCATCTGCGAGGTATGCGAGGCGGATTCCATGATATGGAATCATGTTAAGAGCCGCCTCGCGCGCAAGCAAGGGAATCGGAACTACTTGATTTTAATGTAGTGCCAAACGCCGCCAAGACCGTCACCCTTGTCGTCGCCAGCGGCACGATCATAGGCGAATTGGTACAACGGGCGGCCGTTGTAGGTCAGCTGCAGGCCTTTGCCCCGATTGATCGAACCGAGTGGAGCTTTCAAGGCCGCCACTTCCGCTGCATCTAACATATAAGGTGGCCAAGTCTCGGCACAGGCGGCGGTGCAAACCGAAGCCGGTTGGCCGATGTCTTTATCAAAGACGTACAGCGTACGATCATATTGATCGGTGATCAGAATTTCACCTTCCGAGTTGGTGAATTCAACCACGAATGTGTGCGGAGCGGGTGCCGGAGTGGGAGCGGCTGCAACCAAAACCGGAGCTGAAATCAGAGCGAGTGCGAGAACGATGGACTTCATAAACAAGACTCCTTTGTGAGCGCCGGGAGCGGCGCGGTTCGACTTCCAAGGTAAACCCGCAAGGCATCGTACGTAAGGATGTGAGTGGGAAACACGTGTTGCCATTTGGGAGTCTGCCCGGACTGCGAAAGGCAACGAAAGCGCAACGGTTTGAGTTTTTAGAGACGTTGGTCTTTCCACTTTCGACGCATCAATCCGCACTGACATTTTAAGACAGTTACAGAAAATCCTAGCAATCGCTGCTTGATTCGCTCCGTGGTCGCGCTCTTTTACTTTTTAATCTATTCCGACTCTCGGCTGATCATTCTCCAAGCAGAAATAACCCGGCGGGCTAATCTTATTGAATTCATTAAAAGAGATAAATTGAAGAAGTTCCATTTCGGAACCATCATTTTTTTACACAAATTGCACAAAATAAGGGAGAGGGACGACATGACGACGACCACTAAGGGGAAACTGAAACTTACAACTGCACTCGTACTGGCCAGCACTCTATGGATGGGCTGCGCTCAATCGACCCATGGCAAAGGCACCGGCATCGCCACTGGAATCGTGAACGGCGAACCCGTTCAAGCCAACGACCCGCTGGCCGCTAGCACCGTCGACCTCTATTATGTGTATCCGGGCAGCGATTCCGTGCAGAACCTTTGCACCGGTACGGTGATTGGCGACCGGACGATTTTGTGTGCCGCTCACTGTTTTGTCGACGCGTCGTCGCAACTCGGTATCTCGGTTCCAGAACTCGTGAAGCGCGTGAAGGTCGGTTTTGGCGTCAACATCATCAGCAGCGCCGCCGACAAAAGCATCACGCTGGTGGATGTCGCCAACGTGACCGTCAACCCCGACTATAAAATGAACGATCTCGACAACGCTTCGAAAGGCACTCCGCTCTACGACATGTCGGTGATTCATCTCGCCGCTCCGATGCCCAACGGCACGAAGATCGCGCCGTTGCTCGATCACGCCGATGTGTTGAAAGTCGGAACCGAACTGACTCTCGCCGGCTACGGCCTAACTGCAGGCGGATACGCCGGCACGCCCGCGACCAGCCTCAACAAAACTCACGTCAACATCGACAACGCCGCGGTTAATCCCACGCAATTCTCCTATGCCGTGGTCGATTCGCACAGTGCTTGCTCGGGCGACTCAGGCGGACCCGCCTACTACACCGATGCGACCGGCGTCGTGTACGTAGCTGGAGTGACCAGCTGGGGCGACGGCAACTGCAAGCAACTCGGCGTTTACACTTCGGTGCCGGCGATGATCACCTGGATCCGCGCTTCGATGTAAAAGCGGTTCATTCAAATCAGCCGTTTGAAGGGCCGGAGCAATCCGGCCTTTTCTTTGCCTGCCGCGAGGCCGGATGATGCACAGTGTGGGTTTGAACCACATCTCTTATGGAATTAAAATAATCAAATGCGGCAGCAAGCCCCTGCACGCTGGTGCGACCGAGGTCACGATATCCAAATAATTTTAGTTGAGACCGAGACTCATTCGGAGTCGGCGCTTACATCGACGGCATCGGCTTTCTCAATGTCCGTTTGAATTTCTTTAAGCGCGGCATCCACGTCGACAGACGCGACATCGCGGCCCACTTGCGCGGGTTGATCGGCGGGACTTGCCACAGCCTGATCCGCGGCGTGCGCCGAGAAGGAAAGAATAGCGACAGCCAGAGCAAATACGTACCTCATTTGGCCTCCATTGGACTTTTGTAAATTCTAAGCAGGATTTCGGATTTGCGCCAGTCTGGGAGCCAAATCGGGACAGGCCCGTCTCAGCCTGGGAAATTCCCGTCTCGTTCTGCGCACTAAGCTGGACAGGACTCGAAAGCGAGCCGAACCCAATCGGTCAACGGCTCTTCCACCTGATCCGGATGCTCTAAGCGGAAAATGTGGGCGAACTTAGATTTGGAATGCCGGTGCACCCGCCGCACGCTGGGCGAAGCTTTCTCTTCCGGAAGAAAGACACAAACTTCGACGAAAGATTTTTTCGGCCGCACGAAGAAATAACAAACCTTACGTGCGAACATCACGGCTTTGTGCGAGGTGTATATGCGCTGCTCGCCGAGATCCCGGGCGAACTCACGTAATTTGGAAAATGCATCCATAAGATCTTCATTGAGGATCTCGCGAATATCCGCTTCGGTCAACGCCGGGCCGTAGCCGTGGAAGCCTTCGTTACCCTTGCGCTTTTTTTTCTTCATTTACATCTCCGCCTGAGAAGGTAAATTTCCCCGTTGCTGATTCCGGCGTACACGCTCCCTCACCGCCTCCGGCCAGGTTGCAGAATCTTCAGCTTGAAAGGTACGCATATGCTGACCATGGTCGCGCAAAATCTCGCTGCGATCGCAACCCAACACAGCCACAGCCGCATCGATCCCGGAGTTGGCCGCGCCGCTCACACCATGGGCCGACGTGCTGGCCCCGCAGAGAAAAAGGTGCTCGAACTCACTGCGCGCTTGGAATCCGAAAGGGCCCATTTGAAACCGGCTTTTCTCGATTCCATAACAATTGCCCTCTGTGGCATTGACAAAATGCTGGCTGGTCACCGGCGTGCCCAGATCGCTAAATACGATGTGTTTTGTCAGACCGGGAACGGCGCGCTCGATGGTCTTGTACATCATGCGCGTGATTTTTTCCTTTAACTTTTGATAGGCCTCAGGCCTCGTTTTGGGATTCGATTCGGCGAACGCGCGGAACGGATCATAGCCGACGAAGGTCACCGCTTCGAGCGTGTGATAGCGCCCCTGATACTGGGTCGGGTCGCGTAGAGTGATGGCAGTCAGAAACAATCCGCTGAATTCGCTGGCGTGATCATACAGACCTGGATCCATCGCCTGATCGTAGCCATCGTCCATGTCTAGGCCGCGAAAATACCATACGTTGCCTGAATCAATGCCCAAGCGGCGAGGATCGATATCGACGGCAAAGAACAAGCTGAGGGCGGGCAGTGAGTAGCGCGTGCCCTTTAAACGGCGGCGCAACTTGCGGCTTAA
>JAYWAE010000349.1:0-3838 GCA_043782715.1 Pseudobdellovibrionaceae bacterium
CCAAGATCGCCGTAGTGCCGATTTCAGTCGGCGGTGAACCCGGAATCAAGGACGGCGAGCAACTCATTGAGCGAATCGTCAAGATCATCGAGGAAAAAACGCGTTGAGTGAACAACTGACCTTTCTCGCAGCGCCGTTCGTACTTTCAATCCTGCTGGTGGGAATTCATGCCTATTTAGGCCTGCATGTTTTGCAACGGGACGTGATCTTCGTCGACATCAGCCTCTCACAGGTCGCGGCACTTGGCGGCGCCATCGCACTCTTCGTTACTTCGGACGAAGACGGCACGCTTTCCGTGATGTTTGCGCTCGGCCTTTGTTTGATCGTCGCCTTCGCGCTGTCTTTGTTTCGTCACTATGAACGCAAAATTTCGCAAGAGGCGATCATCGGCATTACCTACGCCTTGGCTAGTGGTGCGTTGATCTTGGTTTTGGACCGTTTGCCTCACGGCGGCGAGCACCTCAAAACAGCCTTGGTCGGCAACATTCTGTTTGTGACCTGGGCGCAAGTCGCTTTGACCGCCGGTATTTATCTGACGATCGGGGCCATGCATTTTATTTTTCGCAAACGTTTCTGGGCTGTCACCCGCGGCGAAGATCGCTCGGTATTTTGGGACTTTGTTTTTTATTTTCTGTTCGGCATCGTGATCACTTTTTCCACTCACCACGCGGGTGTGCTAGTGGTGTTTTCGATTTTAGTCGTGCCGGCAGCACTTGCCTGCCGCTTTGCGGAATCCACCACTAAGCGCCTGGCATTCGCATGGGTATTCGGCCTCGTGGGCATCGCACTCGCATTTTGGCTTAGCGTCCGCTTCGACTGGCCTGCCGGAGCGGCGATCGTAACGACACTTACGGGTTTGTTCTTCGCGATCTTAATTTATAGGATGGTGTATGAAAGACTCACCTGACCTCGACAATCTATTGGCTGACACTGGCCTCAAAATAACCGTTTTCCGCCGTGAGCTTTTGGAAGCCTTTCGCACGGCACGAGCTCCCCAATCCGCGGCCCAGATTTTTACGGCCTTGCTCAAAAACAAAAGATTGAAAGGTTCCAAATTCGACCGTGCCACTTTGTTTCGCAATTTAAAGACGCTCGTGGAAAAAAATATTCTCAACACCACTGAATTTGGAACAGGCGCGGCATTCTATTGCTTGAATCACGACCATCACCATCATCATCATGTCTACTGCATCCAATGTGAAACCGCCAAACCGCTTGCGGTATGCGCGGTCGGCCCGATGATCGAACAAGCACAACGCTTGGGCTTTAAAGTTCTCAATCACCGGATGGAACTGATCGGGCTTTGCCCGGAGTGCCGCTAATCAAGTCCCAATGAGAGCTGATCACCCGGCCGGGCGAAGTGCGCGCTAGAGAGATCGAATTTTTCCAAATTCAATCCCTCTTTGCGTGTGTACAGCTTGAACATTTGCCGGATATTGGCCGCCACCGGCCCGTCACCGCGCATCCGCGCGCCAAACTGCGCTTCATTCAACTTGCCCCCACGGACAGACCGGATCATTTCGAGCACTTTGTTCTTTCGTTCGGGCCGGTGCTCCTCCAACCATTGCGTGAAAATCGGCAGAACGGCCAGCGGCAAACGCAAGATCGTGTAGCCAGCATGCTTCGCCCCGGCTTGCCGTGCCGCTTTGAGTATCGACGGCAGCTCATGCTCGGTTAGCCCGGGAATAATGGGCGCGACATTTACCCCCACTGGAATTCCAGCCGCGCTCAACTGGCGAATCGCCTCCAGCCGTGCGCGTGGCCGTGAAGTGCGAGGCTCAAGCAATGCGCAAAGCCCATCGTCAAGAGTAGTGATGGAAATAAAAACCAGCGCCGCATCCAACTTCGCCATCGGCGCAAGTAAGTCGATATCGCGCGTGACGAGCGCATTTTTCGTGATCATCGCCACCGGGTTGTTGAATTGGTGCATGACCTCAAGGCATTGCCGGGTGAGCTGCAGCCGGCGTTCAACCGGTTGATAGCAATCGGTGTTGCCGCTAAACGTGATGTGCTCGCCGGTCCACGAGCGCGACATTAGCTTTTCGCGCAGCAGGCGGGCGGCATCCTCTTTGAACAAAATCTTGGATTCAAAATCCAAACCGGCCGAATAACCCAAGTACTCATGCGTCGGCCGCGCGTAGCAATAGGCGCAGCCGTGCTCGCAACCCCGGTAAGGATTGACCGAGAAGCGAAAAGGAATATCAGGGCTGTCGTTCTCCGTGACGATGCTTTTGCTCGCGTCCCGAATGAACTCGGTGCGCAGCAAAGGTTTTTCGTCCTCACCTATGAAGTATTCTTCACCCGGACCAGGGTCCGCCCGCAGCTGGTTCTTTTCGAAGCGATTGTCTGTATTGCCGCTGGCGCCCCGGCCTTTGATGTTTTTACGGAATTCTTTCATCGCGAAACACTATATCAGAAACCCGGCCTTGACGCCCCTGAGCGGCAGTGAGAATTTTGCCCTTCACAGGAGGATTTTTATGAAACTGATGATTTTCTTGAGCACGCTGTTTTTCTCATACGCGGCATTGGCCCAGCAAATGGACATCAAAGGCGTCGACACGAGTTCCGAAGGCAGCACCACGATCGAGATCAAAAAGAATCCCAAGGACGCCCCGGCAAAAGCCAAGTGGGAAACCCAAGACGGCCAAGCCGAGATCAACGGTGAAGAAGGCGCGACCACCAAAGACGCCAAGGCGGCCTGGAAAAAAGCCTGCGCCGATTGGAAAAAAGAAATGCGCGACGACAATAAGGAAAACAAAATCCTCAACCTGAACTGCGGCAACTCCAATTGCAGCGGCGATGCCGGCGCGAAGATGTGCAACAGCACAGGTACGTATAAAATCAAAACTAGGGTCGAGTAGAATACATCGAAGTACAAACAGGTGCTGACCTAAGTCCGCTCAATCGGAAGACAGCACCTACTTTTTCAACTATTATTTAAATAATAGTTGAAAATTAAATAGGGCGCCTTACTATTAATTAAATAATAGGAGGACGTGATGCCTAGACCAACCGGCAATCGACCAACTGAGCATGAGCTTTCAATCCTGATGATTCTTTGGCGCAAGTCGCCGCTCAGCATAGCTGAAATTCTAGAGCAGTTTTCAAAGCATCCAGCCCCCGCCTACTCGTCTATCCTAACGGCAGTTCGGCTCATGGAAAAAAAGGGCTACATTCGGCATAGCAAAGAGGGAAAAGCCTTCCTCTATTCTCCCGTTCTCAAGCAAGAGCGCTATCAGCGCACAGAACTGAAAAAAATTACCGATCGTTTTTTTGGCGGAAGCGCTTTCGCGCTGGCGGTAAATTTAGTCAAAGACGAATCCTTGAACGCAACTGAGCGCGCGCAGCTTAAAAAAATTCTGGAGAACTTATGATCCATTGGATGACCGGATGTTTCATACTTACCGCGACTCTTTGGCTGGCGCACCAGCTGATGGTCGTCGCGCGACTGTCTTCCGAAACCCGCTATCAGTTTCTCAAATACGGCTTTTTGATGACTCCGGCTTTACCGGTACTGGCGAAAAGCATCCACTTTCAATTTCCTAGTCGAATTCTGACTGTCACGGACCGTATGGCATTTCGCCTAGTCAGCCCATCCATAGCTTACTCGCCACCCATCTCCAGCCACTGGCTCGATGTACTTTGCGGCGTTCTTCCCATTATTTATATGGTGATCGTGGCTCTTTTCTGGATTCAACTGCTTGCTTCGAATTTGAGAATGGGAAAAATCCTCCGGTTAGCGAGGCCCTACGGCTACTACGCAGGTTTCCCGGTTTTCGTACACCCGTTTTGCATTCCTCCAGCCGCACTCGGATTTTGGCGCCCCCTCATTCTTCTC
>JAYWAE010000350.1:0-10078 GCA_043782715.1 Pseudobdellovibrionaceae bacterium
GCCATCGTCTGATTCGGATCCTGCATCGCAGTCGCACCCGAAGCATCAACCGGCTCTTTGTGACCCGCGGTGTCCGTGGGGGGAGGAGGAGGTGGCGGAGGAGGAGGTTCCACAGAACCGGCCGCGGCCTGATCCGGAGCGGGCGGCAAAGCGTCGCTCGGAGGCGGAGGTGGCGGCGGCGCAGCGGCTTGGTCCGGAGGCGGCGGCGCCCCCTCAGCTGACGGAGCTGCATCTGCCGGAGGAGTTGCGGAAGCTTGATCGGCCGGCGGTGCGGCCTCGGCGCCAGGAGCAGCGGCGTCGGTTTTGGCGATCGTCTGTGTCGGCGCGGCACTCTCAGTGGCGGGCCAATACTTCAATGCCGTGCCCTCGTCGAGTGCGCCCTTCGATTCGACATCGTTGGTCGCCCAGAGTTCCATCCAGCTGCGTTCATGGCCCAACAACTCTTTGCCGACTTTGCGAATGCTGTCACCGGCCTTCGCCGTGTAAACTTGCGGCGCAATGCCTGCGTCTTCATAGAAATTTTTAACCGTGGACTCGTCGGTCGGGCGCTGCGGAGAATTGTAATAGAACTTGTCGCCGACTTTTATGCCGCGGCCGCAGTTGTAAGCGTTGACCTTACACAGTGCTTTGACGTGATCTGCGGAGCCGAAAACTTTTTGGCTGATGCCTTCCACCGTGTCGCCTTTGCGCGCGATGTAGTAGGCATTCACCAAAGTCTTGCCCTGCTTGTAAGGCTGAGCGTTGACCTTCTTGAGCGATTGCGCAGCACCGCCACCGGACGAAGGCTCAGGCGTTGCCGAAGAATCGGCCATGGACGGAGGAGGCGTGTCGGCCGGAGGCGGCTCAGACGGGCTCGACATGTCTGCGGCAGGAGGCGGAGCGCCGGCATCGGCCATCGGGGGCGCGCCGGCATCCGGGGGCGGCGTCGACGCCATGGTGTCGGCGGGCGGCGTCTCTGTTAAATCCGAAGGCGTGGGCGTGCTGGTTGCCGCTTGTGCAGTTCCCGTGTCGTCTGGGAGTTTCTCTTCTGGCGCGAGCCCGTCACCCAAATCACCGCTTGCGCCGGATTTATCTGCCGCCAAATCGTTATTGTCGATCGACGCGTCGGCCGTCTCAAGCGACTCGTCGCCTGATTGCGCCGTAGCCTCCACGTCCGCATTGTCGTCCGCTTTTTTGGAGGTGCACGCGCTGGTTCCGAAAACCATATACGCGGCGAGGGTGATGATCACATACTTCCTGAACATGACGTTTACCTCGGTTGTTTCTGGTGAGACCTAATCAATTACAGCACGACGGGTAAATTCCTGAAAAGACAAATCCTTCGAGCCCGACGTAGGTCATTCGCGCGCGCGCTTTGTGGAAGGGCTGGACTAATGTCGTGTATTTTTATTTAGTCCAAGCTTGCTGGTGAGCAGCTTCGATGTGGATGGACCGGCGAGCTTCAAATGGGCACCGACTTTGATCTTGTGGCGGGTGAACCAGCCCGTGTTCATTTCCAGCGCGAATAGCGCGGGAGCACGGCTTTCGTACGTAGGCGGCTGCAGATCCATGAGTGAGTCTGCCACTTTCATTTCTTGAATGTCGACCAGCACACCCTTGTCGTCGAAATATCCGATGGCGAGGGGGATAAGCGTGTTCTTCATCCAAAACGCGAGCGGTTGAAGATTGTCGAATATGAAGAGCATGCCGGTGTCCTCAGGCATTTTTTCCACGAACATCAAACCGTGTTCGCGCTTTGCGCTGTCGTCGGCGATCCAAGCGTTGATCGATTGGGTGCCGACCAAAATTTTTTGTTTCTGGAACATTTTCTGCAAGTCACCGGCTTGGACTTGTATGGAAAATGCAAACGCGCAGAGAGCGGTCAGAATTCTTGCCATGCGAGTGCCACTCCGTATCGTACACCGCGTGTGGACACAGTGAACTGGGTTTGGTTGAGCGAACGTATGGCCGCGCTTAGAATCGCGCTGCCTGCCACGATCACATCGGCGCGTTTGGGCTGCATGCCCTTGAGTGCCTCGCGCTGCACCAGTGGCATGCCGGCGAGGCGCAATATCCAGCTCTCCACCGTGTCGATGTTCATTTTGTATCCGTGAATCCGCTCGACGCAGAAATCAATCTCCTGGTCGAGCCCGGCAAGCGTGGTTGGAGTACCGGCCACGGCCACGATTTCTTTGTAAGGACCGGGCACGACGCCGGCCTTTTGAAACGCCGTCTTCGCGTATTGCCGCAGCTGTGAAAGCTCCGCCGGCACGATGGGGTCGGATTTCACGAACATCTCGCTTAAACGAACGCTACCGACATCGACGCTGGTGCCCTGAATTTTCCCGCCGGTGCTTTGAATGACTTCCGTCGAGCCGCCACCGACATCGATTACGGCAACTCCGTCACTCGCAGGCCGGTCGCAAACGGCGCCTTGAAAAGTGAGCTGGGCCTCGCGCCCTCCGGAGATGATGTGAATCGGGATCTTGAATTCGCGGCCGAGGTTCAAGAGCTCTTCACCATTGGCCACGTCGCGTGCGGCGCTCGTCGCGACCGCGATTACTTTTTCACAGTTGAAGCGGTCGATTGCCGCGCGGTAATGCGCAAGACAATCGCGCATGCGTTTAAGAGCTTCAGGATGAAACCGGCGCTGGGCGTGAACGCCTTGCCCGAGCCGGGTGATCGTGGTTTCGTCATGCAGCTGACGCGTGAGCCGGCCGCCCTCGATCTCCGCGATCAACAGCAGCGACGTGTTCGAGCCGAGATCCAATGCGGCCACGCGCATGGGTCAGCCTTTCAATTTGTTCTGCAAAATTTGATTCACCATCTCCGGATTCGCCTGGCCCTTGGAAGCCTTCATCGCGGCACCGACGAAAAATCCAAAGAGCTTGGTCTTACCACCGCGGTAGTCCGCGACCGCTTGAGCATTCGCCGCTATTACGTCGTCGATCAGCTTCTCGATCGAGGACACATCGGTGATTTGACTCATGCCTTTGCTCTTCACGATCTCGGCCGGGCCTTTTTGCGTCTTCCACATTTCGAGGAATACGTCTTTGGCCATCTTGCCTGAGATTTCTTTGCTGTCGATCATGGTGATCATTTGCGCAAGGTCTTTGGCCGCGATCGGCGATTTCTCGATGTCCAACTTGGCCTCATTGAGTTCACGCAAGAGTTCCGTCATCACCCAATTGCTCGCCGCCTTCGGATTCTTGGCGCCGGCTGCGACTTCTTCGAAGTAGTCGGCAAGTGTCTTTTCGGTCGTGAGCACGAAGGAGTCGTAGGCCGGGAGCTGGTATTCGGATTGAAACCGCTGCGCGCGCGCCAAGGGCAGCTCGGGCAAGCTACTTTTGATTTTGGCCAGCCAAGCGTCGTCCACCATCGTCGGCAGCAAATCTGGATCCGGGAAGTAACGGTAATCGTGCGCTTCTTCTTTCGAACGCATGGCAAAGGTACGGTTTTTGGTGGGGTCGTAGAGCCGGGTTTCCTGTTTGATTTTTTCGCCGGTTTCGATGGCGTCAATCTGGCGGTGAATTTCGTATTCAATCGCTTTTTCCACGAAACGGAATGAGTTGATATTCTTCAACTCAACCTTCGTGCCGAATTTCTCAGTGCCTTTTTTGCGCACGCTCACGTTGCAATCGCAGCGCATGGAACCTTCTTCGAGGTTTCCGTCGCAGACATTCAGATAGCGCAAGATCTTACGCACGCTGCGCGCATACTCGGCAGCCTCTTGCGGCGTGCGAATGTCGGGCTCGGAGACGATTTCAAGCAGTGGTACCCCGGCGCGGTTCAGATTGATCAGCGTGAACTCGCCTTGATGCTGTGATTTGCCGGCGTCTTCTTCCATGTGGGCGCGCGTAATGCCCACGCGTTTGATTTGGCCGTCGAGAAAGTAGTCCACGTAGCCGTGCTCGCACAGGGGCTCGTCATACTGCGAAATTTGATAACCTTTGGGCAAATCGGGATAGAAATAATTTTTGCGTGCGAATATCGATTTCTTCCTGATTTTGCAGTTGAGCGCCAAACCGGTCATGACTGAGAACTCGATCGCGCGTTTGTTCACCACCGGCAACGCGCCCGGCATACCGAGGCTGACCGGACTGGTGTGCTCGTTGTCGGCTCCACCGAAGTGGGTGGAGTCGCTGGAGAACATTTTGCTTTCCGTTAGCAGCTGGGCGTGGACCTCGAGGCCGATGACGGCTTCCCAATCAGCGTAAGACATGTGGCAGCTCCTTGATGGCAAGCGTTTCTTCAATGGCCGCGCCGGCGTTGAACAGATGCTGCTCTTGAAAATGCGAGGACAGCAGCTGCACACCGATCGGCATGCCTTCGCTGGAAAATCCAGCCGGCACGCTCATGCCAGGAATGCCGACCAAATTGGCCGAGGTGGTGTAGATGTCGTTGAGATACATTTGCAACGGATCGGAAATGCGGCCGCCGATTTTAAATGCTGGTGAAGCTGTTACCGGGCTCATTAAAATCTGGCACTTGCTGAACACCTCGGTGAACTGCTGGCGCAGCAAGCGACGCACTTGGCAGGCTTTTTTGTAATAGGCGTCGTAGTAGCCGCTCGAAAGCGCATAAGTACCCAAGATGATCCGGCGTTTCACTTCCGTACCAAAGCCTTCGCCGCGCGTGCGGCAGTAAAATTCAGCGAGATCTTCCGCCGGCTTTTTGCTGAAGTCGGCACGGTGGCCGAAGCGCACACCATCATAGCGTGCTAAATTGCTCGAAGCTTCACTCGTGCACACCAGGTAGTAAATCGGCACGGCCATTTCCGTCAGCGGCAGTGAGACTTCGACAGTTTCAGCGCCAGCGGCTTTAACGGCGGCGATTGCACGCTCGACTGCTTTGCGCGTTTCGGACTGCAAGGAGTCGGAAAAATATTCTTTCGGCAATCCGACCTTCATGCCTTTGAGATTTTTATTGATCAACTCGCTCCACTTGGGAACGGGATTGGCCGCGGTGGTGCTGTCGTGTTCATCGCGGCCGGAAATCGCCTCGAGGATCAGCGCCGCATCTTCCACAGTGCGCGCCATCGGCCCGGCTTGATCCAAGCTCGACGCAAACGCGACTATGCCGTAGCGACTAACGCGCCCATAAGTCGGCTTGACGCCCACGATTCCACAGAAGCTCGCCGGCTGGCGAATCGATCCTCCGGTATCGGTGCCGATGGCGGCGTTGGCCAACCCACCCGCGACCGCGGCGGCGGATCCGCCGCTGGAACCGCCGGGAACGTATTCGAGATTCCACGGGTTGCGGCTGATGCCGTAGGCCGAGGTTTCCGTGCTTGAACCCATTGCGAATTCGTCAAGGTTGGTTTTACCGGGATTGATCGCGCCAGCCTTCTCCAGGCGTTCCACCACGGTCGCCGAAAAGGGGGGAATGAAGTTGTGCAGAATTTTGCTCGCGGCCGTGGTGCGTAGACCGCGCGTGCACAGCATGTCTTTGATCGCGATCGGAACTCCGGCGAGTGGACCGACGTTTTCTTTTTTGGCCAAGCGCGCATCGATCGCTTTCGCTTGGTCCAAGGCCTTCTCGTTCAAGGTCACGTAGGCGTTGAGTTTGGGATTCCATTTTTCGATCTGGCCCATGTATTTTTCCATCACCTGGGCGGCGCTGACGTCGCCCTTGCGGATGGAATCGCGTAGAGTCTTGAGGCTGGCGGTCAAAATTTCCATGCTCAACCCACCACCGGCGGGACCTTGAACAGGTTGCCGACTGTTTCGGGAGCATTGCGCATGGCCGCTTCGGCGCTTTCCCAAGCTTGGGCTTTGTCTTCACGCCAGAATTCTTCGATGTCCGTTGGCGTGACCAGCGGCTCCACGCCGTCGGTGGGCACTTTGGAGACCTGTTCGAAGTGCTTCAACACGCTCGAGAGCTGTTGTGCCAGCAACTTGGTCTCCTCTGGCGTCAAGGAAAGCCGCGCTAGATAGGCGGTATGCGACACTTGCTCTTCTGAAATCATGATTCCTCACTCCTGTGCGCTCAATATCCGGAAACCTAGATTTGTAATCCATAAGCTGCAGCGCAGGCAAGCTGGACGTGAGAGGGCGGAATGTTATCTTTCCCCGCATGCCCGCCAAGAAATCGCCCGTAAAACAGCGCTCAACTAAAGGCACCAAAGAGCGCCTCGCGGAGCTGCGCGACCTTATTCGCGAACATGATTATAACTATCATGTACTCGACCGCCCCATGATCCGCGACTTCGAATACGATCAATTGTTTAGCGAGTTGCAAAAAATCGAAGGCGAAAACCCGGCTTGGATTACGGCTGATTCGCCGAGCCAGCGCGTCGGAGCCACGCCTGCCGGCGCCTTCGCAAAGGTCGCACACAGCAAACCCATGCTCTCGCTCGCCAACACCTATTCGGTGGATGAAGTGCGCGAATTTGGCGTGCGCGTACAAAAATTTCTCGAGAGTGAAAAGCCCGTTACGTATTTTTGCGAGTTGAAGTTTGACGGGCTCGCTATGGAGTTGATTTACGAGGACGGGCATTTGAGCGGCGCGCTCACCCGCGGCGACGGCACGACCGGCGAAAACGTTTTGAGTAACGTCAAGACCATCAAGTCAGTACCGCTGAGTTTGCAAAAGGCGCCGCGCGGCCGGCTGGAAGTGCGTGGCGAGGTTTTGATTTTCAAAAGCGATTTTGCCAAGCTCAACGAGAGCCAGCAGGAAGCCGGCGAAATGACATTCGCCAACCCCCGCAACGCCGCGGCCGGCGCGATTCGCCAGTTGGATTCACGCATTACCGCGGCTCGCCCATTGCGCCTGCTTTGCTACGCCCCCGGCATGGTCGAGCGGCTGGAGGCGACTTCGCAAGCCGAATGGCTTGAATATCTGCGTGCTCTGGGGCTGCCGGTGCTGACTCACGAAAAGTGGAGCAAGCTACGTCAGTTGTTCGCCAAAGGCTACAAGGCCGGCCAGCCACTGGCCGCACTCTGCGAAGGGATTGACGAGGCGGTCGAATACTACGAAGCCGTGCACAAGATCCGCCATGAACTGCCTTTCGACATCGACGGAGTGGTGATCAAGGTCAATTCGTTCGCACTGCAGGATACACTGGGAACGGTCGCACGCAGCCCGCGCTGGGCGGCCGCCGCCAAATTTTCACCCGAACAGGCCACGACGGTGATCGAAAACATCGCGGTCCAAGTCGGGCGCACGGGCGCACTCACACCCGTGGCGGTGATGAAGCCGGTGAAAGTCGGTGGTGTGACCGTGGTCAATGCGACACTGCACAATCAATCCGAGATCGACCGCAAGGACGTGCGCATCGGGGACACTGTGATCGTGCAACGTGCGGGCGATGTCATTCCAGAAGTGGTCGAAGTGGTTTTGGCCAAGCGGCCGGCGGGCGCCAAAAAATTCTTGCTGCCGAAGAGCTGTCCTGTGTGCGGCGAAGAAGCCGTTCTGCCCGATGAGGAGATCGTCACCCGCTGTGTAAATCCGCTCTGTCCCGCCATACTCAATGAGTCGCTCAAGCACTTCGCCTCGCGGCGGGCGATGAATATCGAAAAGCTCGGCGACAAAATCATCGAGCAAATGACGAAAGAGAAATTGATCGCGCGTTTTTCAGACCTCTACAAGCTGAAAAAAGAAGACGTTTTGAAGCTCGAACGCCAGGGCGAAAAATCAGCGCAAAATATTGTCGACAGCATTGAAGCTAGCCGACACACGACGCTGGCGCGTTTTATTTACGCCCTTGGGATTCGCTTTGTCGGCGAACAAACCGGCAAAACGCTCGCCGCGCATTTTAAAAATATTGAGGCCTTTCTCGCCGCCAAAGAAGAAGAACTCGTAGAAGTTGAAGACGTCGGTCCCAAGGTCGCCGCCAGCATCATGCTGCGCTTGGATCAGCCCGAGTTTCGCAAAGAGGTGAAGCGCCTGTTGCAAAACGGTGTCGAGATCGAAGCCGCCAAAAAAATCGCCGGTGGCCAAAAACTAAAAGGGCTGACCATCGTCATCACCGGCTCGCTCCCTAAACCGCGTGATGAAGTGAAAGATTTGATCCTAGCCCTGGGCGGCAAAAGTCCTGGCTCGGTGAGCAAAACGACCAATTACGTACTGGCGGGGTCCGAGGCCGGGTCAAAACTCGACAAAGCCCAGGAACTTGGCGTGCAGGTGCTCGACTGGGACGGCTTTCAAAAGCTGATCGAGTAGTCGCCAGGACTTGCGCCCAGTCCAGCGTCTCAATATAAACAAATTCTAATAATGCGGCCACTCCAATTCGCCGATATTGATATTGATGCCGCGTTTGAATCTGCCCGCATTTATTTTCACACTCGTTCTCGTGTTTGCGGGACTGGGCGTATGGACGTGGTTCTCCGCGCGTGGCCCGCAGGGAACGCTCGAAACTGCTGAGTGTCCAGTGATTGCCGAAGTCTCACGCCGGCCGCTGGGAGAAACCGATTACAGCGGCCAAAGCGTGAAAGAGGCCGCCAACGGTTTTCACGACGATTTTCTCTTCGATCGCGATGGAAAATTTAAAATCGGCGCCCGCGAAGAGTGGGGTGGAGCCATCGTGTTTTTCGGCGCCGAGGGAGCGAACGCGCTCGATGCCAGCGAAGCCGGCCGCGGAGCGCACTTGGCTTTTCATGACGACTTTCGTGCCCGCCAAGGTTGTGCTTACAACGAAAGCTGCGCGCGTAAGGACACTTGTCCCGCAGGGCCCGAGTTCGCCGGCTGGTTGGCCAATCAGCCTGGCGACAAATGCGGCCGCCCGTCCGGAGTGTTGGATGCCGTAGTCGGCGCGGAGTTGCGCTTCCTCTTCAGCCCCCGCCTAGCCAACCCGGCTTGGAGCCGCAAGGACTGTCGTCCCACCGCCGACTCATGTGCGGATCCCAAGCTTGCTAACAACATTGCTCCTCTACGCATCAGTCAGTCGATCCGCTTTGTCAGACCGGGCATCGCCGAGGTTGAAGTTTTCATCACCAACTTGATCGATCGTGACATCATCACCAAAAATGGCGAACTCAATGAGCTCCCCGTACTTTTCGCCGCCAATGGCAAGAGCGGCGACCGCACGATGAGCGCGCTCAAAAATTCAACCGGCGAAATCGTCTTGACCGGCAACCGCACGCCCGCCAACTACGCCGGCGGCTGGCAGGAATTCCCCTCGCCCGGCGGCTGGGCCGCTTACACCACTGCGGACTCCCTCTATGGCGTCGGCGTGTATTGGGAAAGTCGCCCATCCTCCCTGCGCGCGGAACAGATCAAAGGCGACTACAGCCGCCTCACCACCCGACAAGCCATGATTCTCCCCGCGCTCGAAACCGTACGCGCCCGTTATTATTTGATCGTTGGGAGTTTCGCCCACCTCCAAGAAGAGGCCGTCGCGCTCGACAAAGCACTGCCTCCCTTCGGCCGCATAGACGACAACTCCGTGCGCGAAGATGCGCGCACGGTGCACTTGAACGGTTGGGTGCTCGACAACAAACAAGTTACCGCACTCGAGCTTTGGGTCGACGGCAAAAAGTCCGCCGATTTGAAATTGGAAACTCAACGCGACGATGTCTGTGCCACATATCCGGGCTACACGATGTGCAGCGAAACTCACTCGCGCGTCGGCTTCGACACCACCTACGCGCGGCCGAACGGCACCGGCTGCGAACGCCCGGTCGAAGTGCGCGCGCAAGACAGTGATGGCAACTGGCGCGTGATTGCGCGCCGTTCGGTATCGCCCGTCGTCCTGGAAAATTAAATCGCGATGAAATGAGAATTAAATTCCCGTAGGGGCGCAGCCGCGCCGTTGACTCTCATTTTTTACACTGCAAAGTGAAATGGAAGGTCAATAACCAAGGCACGCTCACGGGAGTCATAAATGAAAACAGGTTTTCTTTCGCTCATACTGATGTCTATTGCGATCGCAGGCTGTGCGACGAGCCAGGGTTTCAACCGCGACGAATTGCGTGGCGAAATCGGTAGCCCCGTGGTCGTCGATGACATGCAAATCAAAACAGCGCTCGCGCTCAAGCCGCAACTCCCCAAACCGTTCAAGCTAGCCGTGTATTTTACGGAACCTACGACAAATCGCCGCTATGCACATGCCGAATGGAGATGGTCGGGCGAGGATAAAAAGAAAATCATGACTCTGGCA
>JAYWAE010000351.1:0-3815 GCA_043782715.1 Pseudobdellovibrionaceae bacterium
CGCAGAGCCCATGTTCCAAGAGAAACTTCACCACGCGCTGAATCTGCGTCAAATCTACTTTCAGATGTCGGGCCAATGCCTCCAGTGATCCCATTGAGGGCACGGCCGAAAGGTTGCGCGCGGCCGTAAAAAGCCAGCTCGAATAGTATATGGCTTTCTCCGCCTCGGTGAGCTCGCGGTCGCGCAGCACGCGCTTGCCGATATTGCGCGATTGCTTCTGGGCCTCGGCAATCTTCCTCAATAGTTTTTCTTTATAGCGGTGCGCGCCGGCGCGTTCATGCTCCACTAGCAGGTGCAGATAGTCGGTCTCAAGTTCGGTCAGGCCTAAGTGCTCGGCCAACAAACAGGCTTGATCGGGAGTGAGCGTCTTGTCGCCCTTAAATATAAGACTGATCAGCGTGGAGCTTACGCCTAAAGCTGCCGCCATTCGACCCTTGGCGCCGCGCTGATGGCCAATGTCGGACTGGATCCAGGCATGTAAGTATTCACTATAACTGGAGAATGCGAAAATTGAGAGCATGCCGGTAGTTTACCATAGGTAAAATCTAAGCATTACTTTTTACTATACAAATCTATAATGCGATGCGTTCGTAGGGCATATTCACCTCATACCGAGACGGTCAATTTCGACCTCCGGATACAGAGGAGTACGAATATGAAGAAGTTAATTCTGGCCCTGACACTGAGCTTAGTAGCCACCAACGCCCACGCTTTGAGCTGCTCGCTGACGAAGCAGGTGAGTACGAGCCACGGAGAGGAAACGCGCACTTTATTTACGGGTGAAGTTTTAAAGAACGGCGCCAAGGCGCAGGTGGTAGTGGTTCAGCGCGATGGTCGCATCCAGGACAGTTTCGACTTCATGGCGGTGCGAGATATCAACGCGTGGAACACCCTAGATAAAGCGGTTTTTGCGATGTTTTCGATATCCGACGACGGCAAAGTTTTGGTGCTAGGACTCGGTCACGTGGATATGAGCAAACACGAAAATGTCTTGCCGATTTCGGCAATGGCTTATGGCACGCCCAGTAGCCAGTACATTGGCGTCACCGATTTCCAATCCAAACTCAGCCTGTCGTGTTACTAGAGCCTTAAGCCCCGGCCTACACCCCTGGGGCTTAGGCCTTTTTTGAGGAACGATACTTGCTAATAAGGACCTATATATGAAATCAATCTCGGCTGTCTGCAAATGGACGCTTATGGTGCTGCTCACTCTGCAATTCCTGGCAGCGTGTAGCTCAAAAACGGCCACTCCCGCTGCGAACCAGGGCACCACGGATTCGGGTGGGGGCAACGGACTCGACGGTAAGGTCTTTGAGGCCTACAAAGTCGTGCCGCAATCTCAGCCCGCATTCCAAAAGCATCTGGCCAAAATTTTCGCAGCGCCCGCTGGCTCAGGCGACACCCGCAACTTCTCCGGCACCTATTTTCAAATGCGCACCTGGTACATCGCACCCGTTGAACTCAAAGGCATCGAAAAGGGTGTGCTCGGCGTTTCGTTTATGGAATCCAAAATCGATCAGCTCGCACTGCAAACTAAGAATGAAGTGTGGATCAATAAGCGCTACTTCGATGCGATGAGCACCGAGGATCAAGCACAGCTTATTCTGCACGAGCTTGTAATGACAATATACCTTTTGAAATTTGAGCCACTGTCGGCAATCTGCAAATTCTCAATACCTGATCCCAAAGGCAGCGCTAGCGAAGATTCGTGCCGTGACGGGGCCGTGCGTGACCAACTTGATGCCCTCTATCCCGCCGAACCGTTGCGTCCGCTCAAAGTTGAAGACTATGAAAACATTCGCTACGTCACCGGATGGCTTTACGAGCGCAAAGACGTCGGCATTAACGACATCGAGATCGCGTCGGTGTTTAAGGCACGGGGATTTGCCAAATGGCTCTGGTCGTCGACACTGCGGGACGCCACTAAGGCTAAATCGTTTAAAGCAAAAGCCAGTGACCTAGCCACGACCATTCAGGGCGCGAAGCTTGCCGGCAGCGCACCGACCACTTGCTTCTTAAGCCATCTTGGGACCAGCGCTGGTTGTGATTTTGAACTCAGTGAAGGCAAACCATTGTTTGGAACCGTAGCGACCTATCACTTCAAATTAAGTTCACCAGGCCAAACGGCGATCGAATTCGATTTTATGCTTGAGAATGGCGACGGCAAAGGCGAGTCCGATCTCTTTCCGGTCGAGGGCCAAAAGCGCGACGACCTTTACATGCGTTTAATCGCGAGCGTGAGCCCGAGGGTGCGTGTGGGGGACCATAGCTATATTGCATACCTTATATTTAGTCGGCCACGGCTTTCGGAAAACGGTGTGCGCTTTCACTCCGTAATTCTCTCACCCTCAGTGGTGACCCGCATCGACAAGGCTCAGAGCCCAATGTGCGCGACGCAACCCCTGGCCGCCAAAGGCTTCGCCACGGACGTATTGATTCTTGCCTCTAGCCAAGTCGAAGCCGACGAAGTGGCGCCGATGGCTTCTTTGGTCGTGAGTGGCGGCGCGTTCTGCAGCGAATTCAATATCCCCGGCGCCTCAAGGTAATGGTAGGACTGCAAGATTCGAACTTGCGATCCGCCGGTTATGAGCCGGCTGCTTTAACGAACTAAACTTAGGCCCCTCAGTTCCGATCAACTTTAGCGTGAAATGCTGACGCAAAATGCTTCAGAAGGCGCTGGGATTGACCAGGCGGAGGCTCTCGAGTCGGCGGATCGAAGTCGAAAAATAGCGTGGTAAACAATCTAAACGGCTTGAGAAAATAAATACACTAATATTATTTAGTAACTAATGACACTAGTGAGTTGATCGAACGCTGAAGTGAAACTCGCTAAAAATATGGCCAGTTAACAGAATTGAAAAAGCTCAGGATTCTTGAGCTTTTTAGTTTCGAATGAGGTCATTGCACTAGTGAATTTGAACCGACATCAAAACGCCGATCTCCGAAAAGACCCTTACAGTTGGTCCTGACAGGAAGTGGCCGAATACGTTATATGCAGATCTGGGGTATTCACGGAATACGTTCCGTCAATGTTCCGTATGAGCGAGGCATCTTTCCCAACAAAGTCATAGCCACTAGCAGAACCGACATTTGAAACAGTAAATTGCTCATTGATCGAATATTGTTCCGGAGTGCAACCCAGAGTTATCCCAGAAAGGCATTGCGTGACGTGCATGGTTACTAGGCCGCGTCTTGCGCCAACCACCGTTTCAATTTTGGATGCGTCGCTACAAGTAAAAACCAAAATCTCCACGCTGGCATACGCCGCAATCGATCCAAATGACAAACAGGTAAGGCAAAAAAACAAAACTGATTTCATAGATATTCCCCCTCAGTGACTTAAACCGATATACCGGATGACCAATACAACTAGGCAATGGTTAAATCCAGCCATTCCGGCCAGTGACATTGGCGGTCATATTAGACGAAATCGATTCGGCTTTAAACTGAATTTTCGTACTTGAAGTCAAATAGCTGTGCTGATTAAACGAAGGCTCTCCCTTTTTGCCGGAGTAGATCGCGCACAAATCATCTAAAAATAGTAATTCTATTTTTAGATTCCTTTTGCCGAAGTCATCAGCTACTTTGCCCCAAAATAAAGGGGATATTTATGAAGAGCATATTTTTTGCAATGTTTCTAGGCCTAAGTTTTTCAGCTTACGCAAATGTGATTAAGGGCGACCAAGCGCAAGTAAAATTTGAGTGGATGTTGGCACAAATGAAATCGTCGCCAGATTCTATCGGTATAACCGAGAACAAGTATTTTGGTGATGATCAACATCCTGAGTTGGGCTACGTTAAAGTGACTTACCTCT
>JAYWAE010000352.1:0-10019 GCA_043782715.1 Pseudobdellovibrionaceae bacterium
GCAACGAGGCGAGCGCGGCAAGCACCGAGCAGGCGAAGTCGCACTTTGTTTGCACAGACTAAGGTTTTTTGCCCAACAGCTTAAATGGCTCAGGCGTCGCGGTCAGTGGCGGTTCAAGCGGCACCAGCACGTGCCAAAATTCGAGTTGGCTTTCAGCGGGGTACGAGTTCGACTTCGACCATAGATCCAGTAACCCTTGCAACATCGTCTGTCGCGCGGCTTCGTTTGGCTCGGCCATGACTTGATTCAAGTAGGCACGCAGTCGTGTGCGGTTGGTGTAGTGCTCGATCAGAGTCGGGTCACTTTGCAAGAGCACTTTGCGAACGGCTCCACCCGGCTCGGTGAGTTGCAGCTCCACTGAATTGACAAATTTTTCTTCCAGTGGCGCGAAGGTCGGGTACACCGCCCACGGCCAGCTGTCGATGCCGAGGAATCCGGTGCAGATCATGCCACCGACAATCACCGCGCCGGCCCAGTTTTTCCATGCCGGTACTGTCTCGCGCGGGTGCGAGGCGGGGAGCTTGCCGCGCGTGAGCAGGCGGCTCCAATTGACGAAGGTCAAAAAGAATCTTTCTAGGGATGGAAAACCGATTTGCATGACCCGCGCATTGGTTTCGTGAAAACCGACGGCACCGAGTACGAACAAAATGCGCAGACGTGGGAAGACGATGGCGAAAATAAAGCCCATTTCCATGATCAGGGTTGCAAACCCGCCTAGTTTACACAGCAGAGGGTACTTGTAGAACGCGAGCTGCGGTTGTTCTCCAGTTTCGAAAATTTTGGCCAAGATCTTGTACTTTACGTTGTCCGAAAACGCCCAATCCCAGCCCCCGACGACAAACTTCCAAAAGCCCGGAAAAAAGTAAATCATCCCGATCACCAGCCACAAAAATACGAACGGCCGGCCGTAACGCAAAGCCGCGCGGTGAACCTGCACGTTCGCTCCGCGCATTCTCGCGATCAAATAATCGAGTGAGAGTGCCTCTCCACACGGGCTCAGCGACAAAATCGCCAGGCCCAGCCACAGATGGTGGTAGTGAATGATCTTACCGACAAAGTGCGGTCCGAGTTGCGTAAAAAACGCCACGGCGGCAAGAAGCGGCATCGTCCAGCGCGTGAACAGTCCCAAAAAGCCGAGCGCACAAAGCACATAGAAGACCTTCATCGCGAGAGTCACAGCCATCATCGAGGGTGGCATTACCGCATGGAGAAATCCGTAGCCGACAGGAATGTTCAGCCCTTCCCACGTCAAGCCGGGAAGCTGATAGATGGGGTCGTAACTGGTCTCGACCACCTGCCAAATCACGACGAGGCGAAAAACCGCCAAATTGAACGCGGTCGATTCGAAGCGCCAGAAATTTTCTAAATCTTTGCGCCACCTGGTGAAGAGCAGGGTGATGAGCCCTGAGAAAAAATAAATCGTACCCAGCATGCGCCCGGTCACCGCAGGTACGAAATCCGCGTAGTACGCGGGTGTGTGGGAGACCGGATTTTTTAGCTGGTGTTTCAGCAGCAGCGCCGAAAGATATGAGCCATCGGGATTGGCCAAGAGATGCAAGATATACGCGGGAATGGCGAAATAAAGTGCTAGAAAAACCCCGGCGAGCAGGGCGAATGCCAGCGCAATTCGCCTATTCAAATTCATTTGGGCAGGCCTTTGAGATTCACGGCTTGCACGGATTCACCCGTGAAGCGGTAGGTGGAGGCGCAAGTGGCGCAGGCGCAATCTCCTTTGCCGGACGTGTCGAGCTTGACACCGCAGTGGCAATACCAGCCGCTCACGCGCGCGGGCGTGCCGAGCACGAGAGCAAAGGCGGGAACATCACGGGTGACCACGGCTCCTGCTCCGACAAATGCGAATTCACCGATTTCGATTCCACAAACAATCGTGCAGTTGGCGCCGAGCGTGGCGCCGCGCCGGACTTTGGTGGCCTTGTACTCGTCTTTGCGCGGAATATGTGCGCGTGGGTTGATGACATTGGTGAACACCACCGACGGGCCGCAGAAAACATAGTCTTCGAGCTCGACCAGATCGTAAATCGAAACATTGTTTTGCACCCGCACGCCGCGGCCGATTTTGCTACGCGGACCGACGTAGACGTTTTGGCCGAACGAGCAATCGGCTCCGATCTGCACGTCCTGGCCGCAAATATGGCTGAAATGCCAAATCTTAGTGCCGGTTCCGATCTGCGCGCCACTGTCTACAATGGCGGTTTCGTGCGACCAATACGGTTTTTCGTTCATAGTGGTAGGAATAACACACCCAATTCCCTTTGCCATCTCAAACTCTCAGGGAGAAAATCGCGGCATGAGGCAAGTTTTCTTCGCCGTGGCGGTCGCCTTGATCGTCGCTCAATTCACCTCGCTTTTGGCATTTACGGCGCGTATCGCCGACCATAGCGCCATTGTCGGTGTGGGCAGTGATGATGCCGCCAATGCGGTGCAGGTCACCTTGCGCTCGCAGTGGTGGTCCAACAATGACTTCACGCCTTACGGGCCGGTCTACTTTCGTTTGGCCAATTCGCTGCGCCAGTTGGCGCCTTGGCCTTCCGTCTATGCAGTGGAAAGTGTGGAAGGACGGGAGCTGGCCGCCCACTTTGCGATGACACTGGTGTCTTTGCTTTCGGCCTTCGCGTTGGCGTTGGTCTTGGCTTTTCTGCTCTGGTCGCGCTGGAGCGCGCGCTTGTTGATGACGGCGCTGTTGACCGCTGCCTTTTTGCACAATCCGGTCTGGAGCAAGATGCTTTTGACGGCGCATCCGGATTGGTTGTTCAGCCTTTTTGTCACCCTGGCGCTGATTTTTACTCTGGAATCTATGGAGCGGCCGGAGAACTTACGTCTTTTTAAAACGGCGGCGATTCTTTGGGGCGTGGCCGGTTCGATTAAACTTACGATCGTGCTCTTCGTTCCGGTCTTTGTTTTCATGTGGGGGCGGCCGTGGGACCTGGCCATTCGTAAGCAGGCGCTGAGATTCGCCGGATGGATGGCGATCGGATTTTTCGCCATTGGATTCCCGCAAAATTTTCTGCTGCCCAAGATGATCAAATTTCTCTCGGCGCAATCGCGGCTTAGCGTAAGTCCGGGTCCGGATGATCTGCTAGATTGGGTACGACTATTCGCGGATCAGCTTTGGCTGCCGGCGTTGGTTCTCATCACGGGCTGGCTCGTCCTAGGCGGGCGCGAGTCGCGGCGCTTTCGTTATGGGAAAAAAACGCTTTTGCGGGCGGTCTTTATTATCGCGGTTCCTACGCTTTGGATGATCTCACGTAAAGTTTTAAGTCCATTTGATTATTACCCCATGCCGTTTGTGGCGATGCTGTTGGCTTTGCTGGCTCTGGGCTTAAGGCATTGGACGCCGCCGAATTTTCCCAAAGCTTTTCCGGCCGTTTTCGCATTGGGTTTGCTCGCCATGCGCATGACGCTTGGATTCGTACCGCCGGCAATGGGCGAGATGACCGAAGCGATGCAAAAGTGCCGGCCCGAAGCGCGCGTAGTTTACGGAAAGGTCAAAGCCTGGATCGCGAAGGGTCACAAGGTGCATGTCGATCCGTACACGCCTTATCCCAACGGGCCCGAGTACCGTGGCATCTTGTTTCGCGAATGGTTCAACACTTGGGAGCTGATGGACAGGCGAGACGTGCAAATCGCCGTTTTCAGTAGCTCATTTTATTCGCGTTACCTGCCCGACACGATCGAAGCCTACGTCAAAATAGAGAATTCCAGTTGGGAGGCGAGTCGTGACTTTTACCGCTCCGTTCGCGACAAAGCCGAAGCCACCAGCCCGCAAGGTCACGTCTGGCACAAGATCGACTCCGACAGCTGTGGTTTTGAATTTTGGCAAAGGGATTGAGCACAATGGAAATCGAGGATAAGGTGAGGCCCACAATGACGCCCTATCAAGCCCGCAAAGAATTTCTACCCTTCTCGCCACCGTTGATTGGCGAGCGCGAAGTCGCGGCGGTAGCTGAAGTTCTACTCAATGGTTGGCTGTCCTCGGGTCCAAAAACCAAAGAGTTCGAAGAGAAGTTCAAGGCCTACGTCGGCGCCGAGGCCGCACTGGCGCTCAATTCGTGCACCGCGGGCTTGCACTTAGCCGTCTTGCTCAATGGAGTCGGTGAGGGCGATGAGGTGATCACCACGCCCCTTACGTTTTGCGCCACCGCCAACGTGGTCGAGCATGCGGGCGGTAAGATTCAGCTGGCCGATATAGATCCCGAAACGCTTTTGATTGATCCGCGCGAAATTGAAAAACGCATTTCGCCGAAAACCAAGGCCTTGCTGCCGGTGCATTACGCCGGACTTCCCTGCGACATGGACGCGATCAATGCCATCGCGAGGGCTAAGAACTTAAAGGTCATTGAAGACGCCGCCCACTGCCTTCCTTCTAAGATTGGCAGCAAGTTCGTCGGATCGAGTGAGAACCTGACGGTGTTTAGTTTTTACGCGACGAAAAATATCACCACCGGCGAAGGTGGAATGATCACCGGCCCCACCGCCATGATCGATCAAGCGCGCATGCTGGCCTTGCACGGTATGAGCCGCAACGCATGGGATCGTTTTGCCAAGGGAGGGACGTGGAAGTACGACGTCCCGGCGCCAGGGTACAAATACAATTTGACCGATATCGCCTCGGCACTTGGAGTTGTACAGCTCGAGCGCATCGACGAGTTGTATGAGCGCCGGTTGAAGGTGATGCGTTTTTATGAGGAGGCCTTCGCCGGTAACCGTTTTTTGCTGCCACTCAAAACGCGCGTGGGGGTTCAATCCTCGTACCACCTTTACGTGATTCAGTTGAATTTAGAAATGCTGTCGATCGATCGCGACCGGTTTATGAGCGAGCTGAGTGAACGCAACATCGGCACGTCGGTGCACTACGCGCCGATTCATACTTATTCCTATTACGCCGGAAAATACGGCTGGACGCCAGAGAGTTTTCCCAAGGCGTATCGCGCCTTCACACGCATGCTCTCGCTGCCGCTCAATTCCAAAATGGATATGCGCGATGCCGCCGACGTGGTCGCGGCCGTCGAAGATATCTGCGCGAAATTCAAGCGATGAAGCGCGCGTTGGACGTGACCGCAGCCTTGCTGGGGCTGCTCATTCTCTCGCCGTTACTTGCCGTGCTCGCGCTTTGGATCAAGCTTTACGATCGTGGTCCGGTTTTGTTTGTCCATCGCCGGGTTGGGCTAGATGGGTATCCGTTTAAAATGTTGAAATTTCGCACCATGGTGGCCGATGCGGGCAAGCGCGGGCCGCAGCTTACAATAGGTGCGGACAAACGCATTACGCCGGTAGGCCGTTTTTTGCGTGAAACAAAATCCGACGAGTTGCCTCAGCTGTGGAACGTTCTGACCGGCGACATGTCATTAGTGGGGCCACGGCCCGAAGTCGAAGCCTACGTTCAACATTACACCACCGTGCAGCGCGCGGTCTTGCGTCTGCTCCCCGGCATTACCGATCCCGCCTCGTTCGCCTTTTACAATGAGTCTGAATTGCTGGGCCGGGCCGCCGATCCGGACAAGTTTTATCGCGAAGAGCTGATGCCGGAGAAGATTCGTATCAATATGGAGTACGCCGCGAATGCGACGGTGTTCACCGATCTGGTGGTGATCTTCGCGACCGTAGCCAAAATCTTCGGCGTGCACGTCGATATTTTCGCGAAATTTTCAATTCGCCCGTCCAAGCTCTCAACTCCGCGCTGAATCCAATACAGTAAGGCGTGCTTCGGCACGCCCTGATTGACAGTGCCCCATTCGCCACCTAGTCAAGCAGAGATGAACCTCGCGTGCCGGCTGGGAATTGTCTTTTTTATTTTGCTAGGCAGTTCAAGCCTTCGTGCCGCGATTTTTGGCCCAGATGACCGGCAATACGTGCGCGCCGGGTCCGCGGATTTTGCCAATGGCCGTGCCACCGCGATTGGCGTGATCAAGTCCTTGATCCTACCCCGCCCCGATAAGAGCTTTGATCTCTGGATCGAGTCCTTGAGCAGTACGGTTTGCAAAGTGGACCGGTTTTCCGCAGATCCGAGCTTGAGCTATGCGTGCACTGGATTTTTGCTCGCGCCTGATCTTTTGGTGACGGCAGGACATTGTATGGTCAATACCGGCGAGGTGCATGACGAACCTCACGGGTACTGTGAGGTTTACTCCTGGCTCTTTGATTTTCGCAGACATGGTCTCGGCACGCAGGTGACCGGCCTTTCTGCGAGCCGCTTGTACTCTTGTAAACGCATCGTCGTCGCGTTCAACGAATCCGTTCCTCCCTATCGCGACTTCGCATTGGTGCAACTCGATCGGTCAGTGCTAGATCGCCAAACACTTAAAATCGCGGCTCGCGCGGTCGAAAAAGGGGACTCGGTCCGCATGATCGGATACCCGCTCGGTGGGCCGCAGAAATCCGCAGGGCCCGCGCGCGTGACTTACAACGAACCCACGCGCGGTTCCTTTGTGACCAATCTCGATGCTCTGGATGGCAATAGCGGAAGTCCAGTGTTCAACGCCCATCATGAAGTGGTCGGGATTCTAATTGCGGGCACGCCTTCGGCAGGGTTGGTGCAAGACGGCAAGCGCAGCTGTTCGCACTACAATCAATGCAAAGAGGATGGCTCCGGCTGCCACATGCCCGATGCAAAAGACTTCGTTCCCCAGGGCTTTCAAAGCACCGGCTCTGAGGTGGAACGTATCTCGGAGATCAAAGCTTACATCGCACACTAAAGTCGAAGCCGCAGCTCAGACTGCGGGTTAGCCCAGCTCGGCTTTGGCGATCGTCTGCAATTGCATATTGGAAGTGCCTTCGTAAATCTGGCCCACTTTCGAGTCGCGCCAGAATTTTTCGACCGGATACTCTTTAGTGAATCCGTTGCCGCCGAATAAATCCACGGCCATCGACGAAACTTTTTCGGCGTTGCGTGAGCTGACCAGCTTGGCCATGGCCGCGGCTTCGACGAAGTCGGCGCCCATGTCCTTGAGGCGCGCGGAATTGTAAACGTGCAGTCGCGAAGTTTCGACCAAGCAACGCATTTCAGCCAATTGAAATTGTACGCCCTGAAAAGAGGAAATCGACTTGCCGAACTGTTCGCGCGTTTTGACGTAGTTCAATGCGGCCTCGTAAGCACCCTGTGCGATACCGACCATTTGCGCGCCGATGCCGATGCGGCCCTCGTTCAAGGTTTCGATCGCGATCTTGTAGCCCTTACCGATTTCGCCGATCACATTTTCTTTGGGCACTTGGCAGTTTTCGAAAAGCAGTTCGCAGGTCGAAGACGCGCGGATGCCGAGCTTGTCTTCTTTTTTACCGACGCGGAAGCCGGGGAAGTCGCGTTCGACGATAAAGCCGGTGATGCCTTTGTAGCCTTTGGCGAAATCGGTGTTGGCAAAGACCAAAAATACACCGGCTTCATGGGCATTGGTAATCCAGAGTTTATGTCCGTTCAATAGCCAATGCGAGCCTTTGTCTTCGGCCTTCAAGCGCATGGCGAAAGCATCCGAGCCGCTGCTGCTCTCGGAAAGCGCGTAGGCGGCGACGGTGTCGCGGGCCATGCGTGGCAGGTACTTCTTTTTTTGCTCTTCAGTTCCCCATTTTAAAAACGCGTTGGTGACGAGGGTGTTTTGCACGTCCACCATCACGCTGGTCGAGCCATCCACTCGGCCCAGTTCTTCGACGGCTAAGCAGGCCATGAAAAACGTGCCGCCGGCGCCGCCGTAGGCTTCTGGAGTTTCGATGCCCATCAAGCCCATTTTGAAAAACTTTTTGATCAAGCCGGGGTCGATTTGCGCGTCATGGTCCATCTTTTCGACCAAGGGCTTGACCTCGGCCTCACAGAATTCGCGAATGGCGGCGCGGAAAGCGGTTTCTTCCTCATTCAACACGGTCAAGGCGGGACGGGTTTCAGACATGACAGGCAGCTCCTGCTGGGTTAAATTCGAAGGCGAATGAAAACACTGCCGGATAATTCCTTAAAGCGTGTCCTCATAGCCAAACCAGGTCTCGATGGCCATGACCGCGGCGCCAAAGTCGTCGCGCGGGCCTTACGTGATGCTGGATTCGAAGTCATTTATACGGGTTTGCACCAAACTCCGCAAATGGTGGTTGAAGCGGCCATACAAGAAGATGTGGATATTATCGGACTTTCCATCCTTTCCGGTGCGCATGTGCCTCTGGTGACCGCTGTGCAGGAGCTTTTGCTGCAGAAAAAGGTAAAAAAGCCGGTTTTTGTGGGCGGGATCATACCCGATGATGATGCGAAGCTCCTTAAATCGAAAGGCGTGGCTGCGGTTTTTGGCCCCGGTACCACGATGGCCGATATCGTTAAAGAGATTCACAGGGTCATTCGCGATCAGTAGTTAGTCCCAGGTCATCGTGCGCATGGCCTCGAGGACGCCTTTTTTCTCCAGCTTATGATACGTCTTCGGGCTCACATAGACGCGCGGGATGAAGTTGCGATAGTGGCTCAAAATTTTCATCAGTGAGCCAGACGCATCGACCAATAGACGCAATTCATTGTGACGGGTCAGAACTTTGACCGAATCGCGCGAGCTGAGCGCGGTTTGCTTGTCTTTTTTGGCAGAGTCCCAGCTGCGCGTGAACATGACGTCTTTCTGTGGAATGTCGTCGATCATCCAAGCGTTTGGATCCACGGTCTTCAACTCTTCCTTTAACCATGCTACGGCCTTCTGGCATTGCTTGATCAAGCTCTTGCGATGCTCTTCGCTTTCGATCACGGTCGGCTTGATTGGCGCCACGCGAATCTGCGCCGGTGGAATACGCCGGGCCAGCATTTCACTGAGCTCGCCAATCATCGGGTGGCGAATACGGCCCGCCAGATATTCATGCAGTTTGGCCATGAAGTAGGAGTCGTTGAAGGTGAAGTATTCGTAGGGATTCATCGCCACTCGTTCCATCAAATTGTCGAACGAGTAGGAGAGGTTGTTCTCGAGGAAGTACTCGCCAATCTTGGCGGCGAGCAAATCAAACTTGTATCCCGTGCCTTCGTGGATGATTTGCGAGTACCAGAAATAGCGCGATACTAAAAACGAGTCGACGACGTTGATACCGTCTTCGGCGATACATAACATTTGTTGGCCGTTTTGTTCGAACAGCCGCAAGTTGCGAATCAAGAAATCAAGATCGAACAGGCCGATCTTCACGCCGGAATGATAGGCGTCACGAATCAAATAATCCATGCGGTCGGCATCGACATCGGCGTGCATCAGCTGGTTGGCCAGCATGTTGCTCGAGCGGCCCGCGATGATTTGCGAGAGCTCGACAGGGTTGATGCCTTCTTCTTGCAGAATGCGCGTGATGCCGCCTTCGAAGTCGGTGTTGGTGATGATGTGGCTGCCAAGTGTCTCGTGGTTCGCGTTGTACTTCGGTTTGGTCACTTGCGCCTGTTGGCGCCAGTGATTGATGTAGGCCATTTCCACCGAGTGTGAAAACGGAAACGTGCCGATGTCGTGGAGCATGGCTGCCAGCCGCATCATGCGGTGAAACGTCGTACGCTCGTCGCGGGCTTTGGGATCGAAGAGGCGTTCTTCACCGGCCGCGAGGCCTACGCTCTTGATGATGCGATCCATGACGTGCAGCACGCCGAGCGCGTGGGCGTGACGCGTGTGTGTGGCACCGGGAAAAATGTAAAAACTGAAGCCGAGCTGACGAATCCAGCGCAAACGTTGGTAATAAAGCGTCTCAAGAACGCGGGTTTCGACTTGATTGAGCGTGATGTAGCCGTGGATGTTGTCGAAGATGACTTTTTTCAATCGATTTGGCTCCGGCGCCCGATGGCGCATCCTCAAGCTTATCGGCGGAACGCGGCTTGCTGCTTGAGCTTTTCCACTGGCCCAGTCCTAGGTCCAGCCGGACTGACATTGGCAAAGGTTTCTCCCTACACTGGTATTTTGGAGGCCCTGTGATTCTTATTTCTCTATTGTTATGGGCGGCGCCGGTCCAGGCGCGTTGGATGACCGAAGAAGAAGCCGGCAGCGTCGTGGAAAATTACTTGATCGAGTACGACGTGCAAAAGA
>JAYWAE010000353.1:0-3793 GCA_043782715.1 Pseudobdellovibrionaceae bacterium
GCGGCAGGAAGGCCATCTCATGGATGGACGGACCTTGTGGCCATTCGTATGGGCGATCGTAAAAGACGGAATTAACGGCGTTAAAAAATCTCAGGTGCAGTCGCGTTTAGAAAGGCACCGCAATGCCGAAGCGCAATTCGATCCAATTGGCTTCGACCTGCGCCGACTTCGGCAGTAAGCCGTATTCCAAACTGATCGGGAGATACATTTTCGGATTGATGAAATAGTCCAAGCCGCCCTCGAACAAAATCACTTGCGTGCTGGCGATGCTGGAGGCATCGAAGGCTGTGCTCGACTTGGTCACCGGGAACATGATGCCAAGGCCGGCGCCTGCCCAAGGGCGAATGGGGCCGGTAAGGAAGACCCAGCGGGCAACGCCTGAACCGTTCAGGTACATGATCTTGCTATCGCAAGTCGTGTCGTTGCCTTCTCCGCATGAGGCGGGGCCTTTGACGTTGAAGTTTTCCAAGCCGAAGAGTGCGCGCACCCAGAGATTCGGAGTGAAGCCGTAATCGAATAGTCCAGTGGCGGTGATCCCGCTGCCGGAGAGTGAAGCGACTTCTTTGGTATCACCGGCCACGTGGCCTGTTCCGGCCTGCTGCCACAAAACTTTGACTTTGGCGCTGTCCATCGCGTAGCCGAGCATGCCGCCCCAATACATATTGCCTTTGCCCGCACCTTTTTCAGCGTGGTTTTTGCCGCCGCTCGCGACGGGGGACAAGGCGCCGGGTGCTTTGGGCTCGAGGGTCATGCCGGCTTCGGCTTTGCCCTTGTTGATGTGGCCGATGGCCTTGTCGCCTTTTACTTTTGAGATCTGCACGATGGCGCGTTTTTTTCCGTCGACCGCGACTGCATAGAACAAATCTCCCGGCACTGCCGGTTCACCCTTGAGATCGATGAGTGCACTCGCACCTTTGATCTTGATGATGTCGGCGGCATTCGCCACCGAAAGCAAAACGGAGGCGAAAAGGAGGACTGAGAGGCAGGGGACAAACAGCGTGCGCATCATGGATGTGAACTCCTGAAAACGTACTTTAATTTTAAGGTGTTCCAAGCAGAAAAGGCAATGGCGGCGCGAGTTTAGAGCGAAGACCTGTCCTCAGCGCTGGGCTTAGGTGTAGCTGCGAGCTGCTCGAGCGTGTGGGTGATTGCCGCGTCGGTTTGTTCGAATGCCATTTTGGCGTTTGGCAGACGGTAGTCGCAGTGAAAATCCGGCGCATCGCGGGGGATCACGCGCAATCCAAACTCCTCGCCCCCGCTGTACACGTCGGCCAATTCGGTTTGTTTGAGCGGCTGCCATTCACCATTTGCAACCGGCGCATAGTCGCAGGCTTCGACATAGGCCGAGATCTTGACGCCAATCGTATTCAAATTGCTTTCGAGAAATTTGCGGCCGTCGGAACGGTAGACCGAGCAGGCGGAAAGAGAGAGGCAAATAGGGATTGCGATCCAACGTGGCAAAGCGGCCTCCTTAGGCCACTAAAAAATAGCGCAGATATTTTTCCGGCACAACCTCTAGTTCCATGCTGGCATGGCATTTGGGGCAGTCCAAATGGTCGTTCACCTTGGGCGGTTTTCCCTTTGCGTAGTCGATGCCTTCGCGGAACAGTACACGTTCTTCGTGGCTACACTTCTCGCAAAAATAAGGCACGAAGAACGACTGAACATTGGCTCCTGTCGGGAGAAAACCTTCGAGAATGCTGATCTGATTGACGATCACCGGGCTGCATTTCACCAACGTGATTCCGCCCTTGGCTTTGACCTTGTCGCGCAGCCAAATGGCCCACTTGCGGCAACCAAGAGAGTTGATCATATGCAAACGTTCGAGATGAATCTCCACGCGCCCCATGATCGGCTCGCTGAATTCGGGCAGCTGGCAGGTTTCGTCGAGCATACCGTTGAAGGTGATGGTGACGTCTGTTCCGGAATGTGCGATGTGGACGCTTAAACTCATGGATGCTCCCTGCGTTTAGATTTCGACGACTTCGCCTTCACGGGCGAAGCGCCAGTTCAAATGCAGAGCGGGCAGGCCGGCGCGCTTACGTCCCCGAAGCAGCTCTTGATAATATTGTTGGGTCTGCTCTTCAGCTTGCTGAACAGTTTCGTCGGGTGCGGCCGGATCATGGTGCACGAACAGGGCCTGCTTCACTTCCTCGCGAATCGCCAGGTCGATGCCGATGGGTCCGCTCGAGTGGCCCCAATTGATCTTCTCCAAACCTTCCAGAAATGAATATTGCGCATCGAAGACCATCACGTCGGCCTTCTGATAGAGCCCTAGATCGCGGCCGATTTCTTCGCGCGTGAGCCGACTGCATTCCGTGTCCACGGCCCATGCCAGTGATTTTCCACCGTGCTCGATGCGCGCGCCCCAGCACGGATCAGGATGATCGAGCATGTAGGGTGTGAGCGACAAATCGCCGATTTGGTGGGTTTGATAAGGTTCGAGATAATGGTATTTCACCTGCGGTTGAATGACTTCGTAAGGTACGGGGAAATACGGTTTCTGAAAAACCGTTCGCAACATTTTTTCCAGATCTGGATGCGAGCCGTAAATATGAATGGTTTTGCCCTTGATGTACATCGGCGGGAAAAACGGCAACCCGATCAAGTGATCCCAATGAAAGTGCGTGAAGTAGAGGTGGAATTCCGGGCACGCCGGTTCCGTCTTCATGACCCAATCGGAAAACGGCCGTAGTCCCGAGCCGGCGTCGAGTAGCAAACGGGTTTTGTTTGTAGTCACTTCGGCGCAAGTCGTGTTGCCGCCGTAGCCTCCGGCCAAGTGCACAGGCAAGGTTTCAACGAACTGCGCGGCTGTGATGGGAACCTGCGAGTCTTTCATTCGCCCGAACTGGGTCAGAGCTTCTTCCAGCCGGTGGCGAATGACTTCGGGTGCGACTGGGGAGGGCAAGGAGCCACGCACTCCCCAAAGTTTCACTTTCATAACAGGCTCGGCCTCATATACCGATTCTAATGCACGGTTACGCGCGAACAACCGCCTTGAGGTCGAGCCTACGGCTTATGTCCAGCTTTCGCTAGAAACGGAAAGCTAGAAAGGAATTTCGTCGTTGTTATCGAAAGCTGGTTCCGGCCCGAAATCCTGCGCGCCGAATCCAGAATCGCCCTGGGCATTCGCGCCCGTGCCGCGCTCACTGTTTCCGCCACCGAGAAATTGTACGGTGTTGGCCACGATTTCGGTCGTGTACTTCTTTTGCCCTTGCGGGTCTTCCCAGGAGCGCGTTTGCAGCCGACCTTCGATGTAAACCTGGCGTCCTTTGCTTAAATATTTTCCGCAGAGTTCGGCCAGTTTGCCCCAAACGACGATGCGGTGCCATTCCGTGCGCTCTTGCTTTTGGCCTTGTTTGTCGGTCCAATTTTCGCTGGTCGCGACGCTGAGTCGGGCGACATTTTGGCCCCCGGTCACAGTCTTCACTTCCGGATCCGCGCCTAAGCGTCCGACTACGATGACCTTATTGACTCCAGACATTCTGCTACCCCCTCAGGTAAAATGTGCATTCCAGATAGACTGGCTTTCGCGAGCTTAGTCAAGCAGCTGGGGCGGGGTTTTAGAAACTATTGATGCGGGTAATCGTGGGAGCGCCGTACATCATTCCGATGCCCTGACCGCGGGCAGTGAACAAGTACTTAGAACCATTGGCGGCTGGTGATTTCGCGGATTGAAAGAGGAAGAATGCCAGCTTCATCGTGTCATCGTTGTCGATCTGCCGACTTGTGTTGAGGTCGATGGACAAGTTATAGGCGCCGGGCTGGGCCATTGCTCCAGCGGGGGTCTTGA
>JAYWAE010000354.1:0-3791 GCA_043782715.1 Pseudobdellovibrionaceae bacterium
TTAGTTTCGTTTTTCGCCGATGTGGCCAGCGAGATGCTCTATCCGCTGACGCCGATTTTTCTCACCACTGTTCTCGGTGCGTCGATGGCTTCAGTCGGCTTTATCGAGGGTACGGCCGAGGCGATCGCCAGTTTACTCAAAACGTTTTCCGGCGCTTGGTCGGACAGTTTGCGGCGGCGTAAGCCGTTCGTGCTGGTGGGCTACGGCTTAGCGGCGATCAGCAAACCCGGCATTGGATTGGCGACGGGATGGACCGGGGTGCTGGCGGCGCGCGCGCTCGACCGCACCGGCAAGGGCCTGCGCTCGGCTCCGCGCGATGCAATGCTGAGTGAAGCAGTGAGTGAAAAGCATCGCGGCGCCGCCTTTGGCTGGCACCGCGCTATGGACACGCTCGGAGCTTTTCTTGGGCCTTTGATCGCGGTTTTATTTCTCACGCAAAATCCGGAGGATATGCGCCGGTTGTTTTTTTGGGCGGCCGTGCCGGGATTGTTGTCGGTACTGCTCGTGATGTCACTCCGGGAAAAGGAACAAAGCCCTGCGCCTGCGCACTGGACAAATCCTTTCCGGGCATGGAAGAAGCTCAGCGGTTCCTTTCGCGGCTATGTCTACGCTTGGGGAGTATTTTCCCTCGCCAACTCCAGTGACGTGTTTCTTTTGATGAAGGCCAAATCCGTGGGGTTTACCACCGTCTCAGTGCTCTACCTTTATTGCGCGTACAATTTGGTGTACGCAGCTTCGAGCCCTTGGCTCGGCGGTCTTTCGGATCGCATGGACCGGCGCAAAATACTGGCCGCCGGCCTGTTCGTGTTTGCCCTGGTCTACCTGGGATTCTCCGCTGCATTTGAAACTTGGCATTTTTGGGCGCTCTTCATGCTATATGGAATTTATATGGGCGCGACAGACGGAGTGGGTAAAGCGCTCGCGGTCGATTTATGCCCCAAAGACATGAAGGCCACGGCGGTGGGAATTCTCGGGACGGTGACCGGCGTGTGCACCATCGCTGCGAGTTCAGTCGCCGGCGTACTCTGGGACCGGCTTGGTCCGGGCTGGACTTTTTACTTCGGAGCTGCGGGCGCGCTCGTGGCGAGTGCGATGTTGATTGCAGTCACAGCACGCCGGGCGAATGCTCACTGATTGTATATTTCGGGCTTGTAAAAATCCATGTGCGTGCGCATCCATTCGATCGTTTGGCCGAGGCCGTCACGCAGCGACGTCTTCGGCGACCAACCGAGCAGCTCCTTAGCCTTGCGATTGTCGCCGATGAGTTTCATCACTTCGCTCTTCCCGGGGCGCAGGCGTTCCTTGTCCGCGACGATTTCTTTTTTCACGTTCATTAGATTCAAAATCATTTCGGCCAACTCACCGATGGTAACGCCGTCGCCTTGAGCGAGATTGATGGTCTGACCTTCGATGCCGGGTTTGCCGGCTGCGGCCATAAAGCCTGCGACCGTGTCTTTGACGAAATTCAAATCGCGCACGGGATCGAGAGCGCCGAGTTTGATGACGTCACGGCTCAGCGCTTGACTGATGACCGTGGGAATAATGGCGCGGGCACTTTGGCGGGGTCCGTAGGTATTGAATGGCCGCACTGTGACGACTGGTAGTCCAAATGAAAGGTGAAAGCTCTCGGCGATTTTATCAGCGCCGATTTTGCTCGCGGAATAGGGGGACTGCCCTTGCAGCGGGTGATCCTCGGAGATCGGGACGCGCAAAGCCGTGCCGTAAACTTCACTTGTAGAGGTATTGAGCACGCGCTCGACCTTCTCTTCCATACAGGCCTGCATGACGTTCAAGGTTCCCACCACATTGGTTTGCACGTAATCGAGTGGCGCGCGGTAGGAGTATGGAATGGCGATCAAGGCGCCTAGGTGGAAGACCTGCTTGCAGTCGCGAACGGCTTGCCGAACCACGAACGGATCACGCAAATCGCCCATGACGACTTCGACTTTTTTATGGGTATTCGGCGAAAGATCGTCCAGCCAGCCCCAAAGTCCGCGAAAGTTGTAGTGCACGAACGCACGCACTTCCTGCCCGCTGGCGACCAATTCTTCCACCAGATGGCTGCCGATGAATCCTTCGCTGCCTGTAACCAAAACTTTCATTGGCATCTCCCGTTCTCATTTAGCTATAATTCGGGAGGAGCGAGCAATGAAAATCATATCCGTCGTCGGAACCCGGCCAAACTTTGTGAAGATCGCCTCTTTTCTCAGCGAGCTGGAAGCGCGCCCAGGCGTGGAATCGTTGCTCGTGCACACGGGTCAACACTACGATCCCAGCCTCTCGGATCTGTTCTTTGAACAGCTGGCGATCCGCAAGCCCGATGTGAATCTCAATGTCGGCTCTGGCTCGCATGCCGAACAGACTGCGCAGATTCTCACCGGCTTTGATGGCGTATTGCGCAAGTTCAAACCCGCAGCAGTCGTGGTGGTTGGCGACGTAAACTCGACTTTAGCCTGTGCGCTCGCCGCCAAAAAAGAACAGATCAAAGTCGCGCACATTGAATCCGGGCTACGCAGCCACGACTGGACCATGCCCGAGGAAGTGAATCGGCGCATGACTGACGTGATCTCCGATTTTCTCTACGCCACGACGCCCGAGGCCGTCGAAAACCTGCGCCGTGAGGGTACGCCGGAGGACCGCATTTTCTTGGCCGGAAACATCATGATCGATAGCCTGCTGCGCAACAAAGAGCGGGCGGCGAAACTAGCCGTTTACTCGGATCACGGACTAAAGTCTGGGGGATATATTCTGGTCACTCTGCATCGTCCCGGGAACGTCGACGATCCTGGCACACTTAAAAAAATTTCTCAATCACTCGAGCTGATTCACGCGCAGTGCCCGGTTCTTTTTCTCGCCCATCCGCGCACGCAAGCGCGCCTGAAAGAAGCGGGCATCACTTCACCCGCCTTTAAGCTGGCTGCGCCCGTCGGCTACCTTGAAATGATCAATCTGCAGATGAATTCTAAATTTGTCGTGACGGACTCCGGCGGCCTACAGGAGGAAACGACCGTGCTTGGGATACCCTGCCTCACTTTTCGCGACAATACCGAGCGGCCCGAGACGGTCACGATCGGCACCAATCTTTTGATTGGGACCGATCCCGCACGTCTGGTGGAAGAATCTCTCAGACTCGCTCGCGGTGAACGAAAAAAAGGCGGCATTCCCGATCTCTGGGACGGCCAAACCGGCAAGCGCATCGTCGAGCATCTGCTGGCGCGCCTCAAGTGAGGACGCCGGCACGGCCACGGACTTATGCCGCAAGAACTTGCCGTATGAGTTGAACCTTGACACTACCCCGAGTCGACGAACAGACTTTGGTGACAGACTTAATATTTCAAAGTAGCCGCCGGATACCGTCGGTAAAATACGAGAGCTCAAATAATCGAGATGAACCTGAGCGACGAGTACCTGAAGTCCATTCGTCAATTTGAACTTAAAGCGATTTCGCTGAAACTACCGCCGCCGCCGCTCAAGATTTTGGACGTCGGCGCCGGGGCCGGCTGGCAGGCAGAAATGCTTTTACGGGCGGGCTACCGCGTACTGCCGATGGAGGTCGAAGGTCATGCTTTTTCTTCACCCTCCGTACCGATCACGATTTATGACGGGATTACCTTTCCTTTTCCCGACCGAGAATTTGATTTGGTTTTTGCATCAAATGTTCTCGACCACGTGCCCGACTGGGACCGGTTTTCTAACGAAATTCATCGGGTGCTAAAGCAGGGCGGGCAATGGATCGTCGTGCTTCCGACGACTGCTTGGCGAGCCTGGACTCTTATTCTATATTATTTAGT
>JAYWAE010000355.1:0-3790 GCA_043782715.1 Pseudobdellovibrionaceae bacterium
TTCAGCCATATGTTCTTACGCACACTCACTGGGCTACCCGAGGAAGCACTGCGAAATAAATTCCGCACGGCCTCGGCCGATGCCGTTTTGGAGCGTCTAAATGGGCTGGTTTTACGTGGTTGGTTGGAACGTCGGAACGCTGGCTTTCACCTCACCCGGATGGGCCAGCTCATCAGCAATAAGGTGTTTGAAGAACTCACGTTTTTGCCTGGTGACCTGCCTAGAGGCGGATTGACACGGGCGGTTCCGGACTCATACTGTTCGGTATGAGCGAAGACAAGGGCGCCAACGGTGGCGAAATTCCTGAAGACGACACCGAAGGCAGCGGCGACAAAGTCGCGAAACTCAAAGCGGAGGTCGAGAAGTCCAAGAAAGACTATCTCTACCTGCTCGCGGAATTCGACAATTACCGTAAAAATGCGATCAAAGAGCGTTCGGAGCTGACGAAGTATGGCTCGGAGAGATTCATTCGCGAATTTCTCGACCTCTTCGACAATTTTGAACGCGCGCTCGAAACCGAAGTGAACGAAGGCAATTTTGAATCCTTCCGCCAAGGCGTACAAATGACCGCCGGTGAATTGCGCTCGTTGCTGGGCCGGTTCGGCGTCGAAGAGGTCAAAGCCGAAGGCTTGCCATTTGATCCCAACAAGCACGAAGCCCTCACCAGCGAGCCGCGTGATGATATGCCGGCCGGCAACGTCGCCAAGGTTTTCAAAAAAGCCTACAAGATGCACGACAAATTGATTCGTCCTGCACAAGTCACTGTGGCCACGGCTCCAGTGAAAAATTAGAGGAACTCTCCCTTGGCGAAGAAGGACTACTACAGCGTGCTCGGGGTCTCGCGCCAAGCCACGGGAGATGACCTCAAGAAAGCCTTCCGCAAACTGGCGATGAAGCTCCACCCCGACAAAAACCCGGGTGACAAGCAAGCCGAAGACAAATTCAAAGAAGTGAACGAAGCCTACGACGTCCTCAACGATCCCAAAAAGCGCCAAATGTACGATCAGTTCGGCCACGCTGGTCCGCAGGCCCATGGCGGCGCCGGTCCGTTCGGCCCGGGCGGGCCATTTCAAGGCGGGTTTCAGCAAGGCGGCTTTGATCCTCGCCAGCAGGGGAACGAACAGTTTCAAGATATGTTCAGTGATTTCTTTGGCGATTTTTTTCAGGGCCAGTATCAAGGCGAGACCCAAGGCGGTCCCGGCGCACGGCGTGGCCCGCGCCAGCCGCGCGAAGAGCGCGGCGCGGATTTGCGTTACTCGCTCAACATCACACTCGAAGAAGGCGCCACGGGCACTGAGAAGCGCATCACATTTGTGCGCCATCGCGCTGGACGCGAAGACACCGCCAAACTTTCGATCACCGTTCCCGCTGGAGTAAAGCCGGGTCAGCGCCTCAAACTGCGTGGTGAAGGTGACAGCCCCTCAGCCAACTCCAAACCCGGGGATCTTTACGTGATCGTCGGCTTTCAAGACCATATTTTGTTTAAGCGCAAAGACAATGACGTGCTGATGGAGCTGCCCGTTTCATTCGTCGATGCTTTGCTTGGCACCAGCATGGAAGTGCCTACGCTCACGGGCAAAGCTTCGCTCAACATTCCGGGCGGCACTCATCCCGGCCAAATTTTCCGTTTAAAGGGCAAAGGCTTTCCCGATATCGGCGGTTACGCGCCCGGCGATATGCTGGTGAAGGTGGTCGTGGATATCCCCAATACCGTGAGCGAGGAAGAGCGGGCGGCGTTGGAAAAACTGCGCAAGCCGGCGAATGCCTCGCCGCTGGTCAACGAATTCAAAGACAAGATGAAGCGCTTGTTGCAATCGAGGTGATTATGAAACTCCGCCATTGGCTCCTGCTGGTCCTTGTGCAATCACTGGTCTCTTGCGTATCGGCTCCTAAAAAGATGCCGCTCCACCCGGCGCCGTTTGATGCCAAAAAAGAACTGGCGCAGGTCCAAATCGATATCGCGGCCGGCAGTGATAAGAAAGCCATCGGGCGTTTAAAGAACTTGATGGCTCGCTACCCCAAGTCCGACGTTGCGGACGACGCCAGCATGCAGCTGGCGAAAATCTACTACAACAAACAAATGTACGATCCGTCGTACCAAACTTACATGAGTCTGGTGAATTCCGATGTCCTCAGCCCCAACGAAGGTGAAGCCTTGCTTGGAGCGGGCAAGAGTTTGGGCAAACTCGGCCGGCTGGATGAAGCGCTGGCGCTCAATGCACGCGCGTTGAAAATTCCGGGCCTCTCAGAAAATCTACGGCTCGAACTGAACAAACAGCGTTTCAGCTTGCTCAACACGCTCGGTGACCGGCTCGACGGGCTGAAGGCCCTGGCTTACATCTATGACCATGAACCCAAACCCGAAATCAAATCCGGCGCGCAAACGCGGGCGTATGAGATCGTCAATCAGTATCTCAATCAGAGTGATTTAGAGAAGGTCGTGTCTGGCGGCGAGTTTGGCTTCGTACGCGCTCAGGCCGCCTACCGCCTCGCCATGTTCAAACTCCAGTCGAAGGATTTCGACGGCGCCCGCAGCACCTTCAGTAAAGCGGCCGAACTCGGGCAAGGTACTCCCTTGCAACGCCAGGCCGAGACCTACATGAACCAAATTGATTCGCGCCGCCGTGTGGACGCCTACACCATCGGCGCGGTCCTGCCGATCACCGGCAAGTATGCACCGATCGCGCAAAAAACTTTGCGCGGCTTGCAGCTTGGTCTGGGCATTTACGGCAATGACCATGGCTCATTCAAACTTGCCGTAGTCGACAGTGAAGGCACTCCGGAAGGCGCAAAGCGCGCTGTCGAACGCATCATCAGCGAAGACAACGCGATTGCCGTCGTCGGCAGCTTGCTTAGCCGCACGGCCGCCGCCGTCGCCACCAAGACCGAAGAGCTTGGCGTTCCATCGATCGCGCTGTCACAAAAGTCGGGGCTGACTGAGGGCGGAAGCTACATCTTCCGCAACGCCGTTACCAGCGAGATGCAAGTGCGCGAGCTGGTGCGTATCGCGATGGATCAGCTCGGATACCGGCGCTTCGCGATTCTTTACCCCAACGATTCATACGGCGTTGAATACGCGAATCTTTTTTGGGATGAGGTCCTGGCTCATGGTGGGACGATCGCGGGCGCCCAGATTTACAACCCGGCCGAGACCGATTTTCGCGGGCCGATCCGCCGCCTCGTCGGTACCTATTATGTAGAGGATCGCAAAGCCGAGTATCAGAACCGCGTGCGTGATTGGTTCAAAAAACAAAAGAGCTTGAAGACGCGCAATTCGCCGCCCGACGATCTGCTGCCTCCGGTGGTCGATTTCGATGCGCTATTCGTGCCTGACAGTCCAAAGGCTTTGGGCCAGATCGCTCCCATGCTCACCTATCAAGGAATCAGCAAAGTCCGCCTTTTGGGAACGAACATTTGGAACACTGTCGATCTCGTGCGCCGCGGACAAAAGAATGTCGAGAATGCTTTGTTTGTCGACAGCAACATCACCAACGATCCGGGCTTCAAGACTTCGCGTTTCTATCAAGAGTTCAAACAGGTGTTTGGCGAAGAACCTGGATTGTTTGAAGTGCAAGGTTACGAGGCCGGCATGATTTTGCGCCAACTGATCAGCGGCGGTGAGCGCACCCGTGTCGGTCTGGCGCAGGCTCTGACCAACATGCGGCAGTTTCAAGGCGTCTCTGGACCAATGTCGATGAGTCCGCAGCGCGAGCTGGCCCGGCCTCTCACGCCTTTGGTCGTAAAAGAAGGCACGATCGTCTCGTGGAACATGGCCGTCGAACGTGGCGAA
>JAYWAE010000356.1:0-3786 GCA_043782715.1 Pseudobdellovibrionaceae bacterium
AGATTTGCAGATCGCGATAGCCGCTCGAATGCAGGTGGCGCGCCACCACCAAAGCGTCGCCGCCGTTGTTGCCGGGCCCAGCCACGACCGTGACGGCGCCACGAGTGAGTTCAGGCAGGAAAGTCAGATCGATTTCACGTGCGGCCAAGGCGCCCGCCGCTTCCATTAAAGTTTCACCGGAGAGGCCGTATACAGTTTGCGCCATCTCGTCGATTTGCGCGGCTTGGGCCGTCGTGGCGAGACGCATTCTTAACTCAACTCCGCTTGCAGAAATTTGGAAATCTCTTCGGCCATTTTTCCGATCTCGATCCGGTCGCGCCCCTCGACCAGCACGCGCACCAAAGGTTCTGTGCCAGAGAAGCGCACGAGCAAGCGGCCTTCGCCTTTGAGCTTGGCCTCGATTCCGTCGATGACCTTTTGATAGCCGGGGATGGTGCTAAGCTCTTTGCGTTTGGCTACACGCGTGTTGATTAACACCTGTGGCATCTCTTCCATGGTGTTCTTCAGCTCGGAGAGTTTTTTGCCTTCGGACTTCATCACGGCCAGCACATTGAGCGCGGCTACGCAGCCGTCACCGGTGGTGGACTGTCCGAGATGAATGATATGGCCGCTTTGTTCGCCGCCCAGCGAGTAACCTTGCCGGCGCATAGCCTCGACAACGTTTTTATCGCCAACATCCGTACGCACCACGTAGATACCATGCTTCTTCATGGCCTGATCGAGGCCGATATTGGACATATGCGTGGCGACGATGGTGTTTTGCGGGAGCTGTTTGTTTTTCGAAAGGTGAATCGCGCAGATGGCGAGAATGTGATCGCCATTTACGATTTCGCCTTTGTCATCGACCATGATCACACGGTCGCCGTCGCCATCGAGGGCGATGCCGACGTCGGCCCGGTACTTACTCACCGCCTCGACCGTGGCCTCGGGGTGTAGAGCACCGAACTTGGCGTTGATGTTGTAACCGTCGGGTTCATTGCCGATCACCACGAGATCCGCTCCCAGCTCGGAAAAAATCGCCGGCGCCACTTTGTAGCCCGCACCATTGGCACAGTCGACGACGATGCGCATGCCTTCGAGCGAGAGATGCAGCGGAAACGAATTCTTGGCATAGACGATGTAGCGGCCGGCGGCATCGTCAATGCGGCGGCTGCGGCCGATGCCTTCGTTTTTCGGTAAGAGCTTACTGATGTCGACTTCTTCGACAATGCGCTCAATCTCACGTTCCATGCTGTCGGGAATTTTAAACCCATCGGCACCGAAAATTTTGATGCCGTTGTCGTGATACGGATTGTGCGAAGCCGAGATGATCACGCCCGCATCGGCGCGCATATTGCGCGCCAGAAATCCAATGCCAGGAGTAGGCAGCGGACCGGTCAGCTGGACCGCGACGCCCATCGAATTGAGGCCGCTGGCGAGCGCTTGTTCGACCATATAGCCGGAGAGGCGCGTGTCCTTGCCGATCAAGACCATCGTCTTCGCACCGGGTTTGGATTTGCCGCGCAAAAGGTGGCCAAGTGCTTGGCCGACCTTCAACACGATGTCGGGGGTCATCGGAAAGATATTGGCGTTGCCGCGGATTCCGTCGGTTCCAAAAAGCTTCTTGGCCACAGCTCGTCTCCTATTTAGTCCCGTCGTTAGTTCCGTCTTTAGTGCCGTCGCGCGCTTTGGCGCTCTCACGCAGCACGACCGTGAATTCGCGCGGATCGATACTGAGTACGCGCGCTCCAATCGGCAAACTCAAACCGTCACGGCTCAACTGCACCACTTGCCGTCCGATTCGGGCGCCCGTGAGGTCGACCGTGAACACGGGATTCATGCTATTGATTTTTTTTAGGGCCACGCGCGGGCCGATGACTTCGATTTTCACCAGTTGCGGAATGGCGGTTTCCATTTCGAGGCGCGGCCCGAGCATCACTTGCAATTCGAAATCTTTGACCAGGGTCGAATCTTTGCGTCCCATCATCGACAGCCAAAGAATGACGGCCACCCCGAGTGCCACGAATTTGTAACTCAGGTTGTCCGTCCACCAACGGGTCGTCTTCGGCGTCACGTGTTCTGCCTTTCGAAGGCCTTGCTCAGGCCGAAGATTTCGTAAAGCGACTGGCGGATGGCGTGGTGATCGACGTCGAGACTCAAGATGCCCGAGTGGGCCATGCCGACTGAATTTTTTTCTTCGCTGACGATGAACACGTGAGCGTCGGTTTCTTCCGTGAGCCCAATGGCAGCTCGGTGGCGCGTGCCTAGATTTTTATCGAGGGCCGAATTTTTGCTCAGCGGGAGAAAGCAGCCGGCCGAAACAACGCGGCCGCCGCGGATAAGCAGCGCGCCGTCGTGCAACGGCCCCGCCGGATGAAAAATCGACTGAAACAATTCGCTGGAAACTTCCGCGCCGAGCTCAACACCCTCTTCAATGAAGTAATCGAGGGAGATTTCGCGCTCGATCACGACCAAGGCGCCGAAACCGCGCTGGGCACAGGCCATAAGACCCTTGGCGATCTCCTCGATCATATGAGTTTCTTCCACCCGGCTGGGGCCGGTGAGAAAAGGGTTGCTGCCGATTTGCGCCAGTGCCCGCCGGATTTCACCCTGAAACAAAATGACGACGATGACGAAGAGATTGGAAAAGAATTTTTCCAGAATGTAATTGAACGTGATCAATTCCAGCCAAATCGAGACCATGTAGGCGATGGCGAGAATGCCCAGGCCGGAGAGAATCTGTACGGCGCCGGATTTCTTGATCAGCAAAAGTACGCGGTAAACGACAAGCCACACCAGCAGGAGATCGATGAAATCCTGCATGCGCAGCTGTTTGATGACACTCAACCAGTTGTCTACAATGCCATTTAGCATGTCCGCCGACGTTCCACTCTTGAGCTGTTAAATCCTAGGCCGTTACGGGCCCTGGCTGACCCATCGGGTCGCTGCCACCCGCCTTGCGGCGAATTTCTTTCTCTGCTTTTAGATCCACTTCCGCCGTCACCTTACGGTCGCGCTCGACTTGTTCTCTTTTCGAATCGCGCAGCTTCTTCATCTCTTCGATGCTGCCGCCTTGAACGAGTAGATTCACTTCATCGGCGTCGATCGTCTCATATTCCAGCAATGCTCCTGCCATGTTGTGCAAGGCCAGCATGTTCTTGGTCAAAATATCGACGGCGGCATCGTGGCCGGCTTTCACCAAGGTGAAAACTTCGTGGTCGATCTCTTGCGCCTTCGCATCGGAATAGGCAGGGCTTTGCGTGTTGTGCATGCCGAGAAAAATCGGCCCTTCGCGCTTTTCGTAAGCCAACGGTCCGAGCTTGTCGCTCATACCCCATTCGCAAACCATGCGCCGCGCGAGTTCGGTTGCGCGTTCGATGTCGTTGCCGGCACCGGTCGTGTAATCCTTAAAAATAACTTCTTCTGCAGCCCGGCCGCCGAACAAAAATGCGATCATATTGGTCGCTTTGCTCTTGGACAGATTCAGCTGATCTTCTTCAGGCAAAGTCTGCGTCAGTCCCAGTGCCATACCGCGCGGGATGATCGTCACTTTGTGAATCGGGTCGAGCCCAGGCAGTGAGCGCCCGACGATGGCATGGCCGGCTTCGTGATAGGCCGTGAGCCGCTTGTCTTTTTCACTGATGACCATCGACTTGCGCTCGGAGCCCATTATGACTTTGTCTTTGGCTTTCTCGAAGTCTTCCATCTCAATGCGCACTTTGTTGTCACGCGCGGCCTGCAGAGCCGCCTCGTTGACCAAGTTTTCTAAATCGGCGCCGGTGAAGCCCGGCGTGCCGCGCGAGATCT
>JAYWAE010000357.1:0-3777 GCA_043782715.1 Pseudobdellovibrionaceae bacterium
CGCGAAACCGTTTTGGATTCGACGAACGCCTGCAAAATACGCACATCGCTTTGCAAAAGCAGCCACTCGGGCCTTTTGATCAAGCCATAAGCAAAATTCTCATCGCCTTCATGCGAAGGAAATCCGGCCAATGATTTCGCCGACAAAACTTCGCGTGACAGTGAACGGCCATAATCATTGAGCAATCCGCCGCCGGAGAGTTGGGTGTGGCAGGAATTGCAATGCGTGTAGCCGTGGCGGACCATATCGGGAAACGCGAAGGCGCGTGAGCCTACGAGCAAAAGGCAGAAAAGCAAAATCCTCATTCAGGCATTCCCGCCGCGTACCAGTCGAGCAGCACGCGCCGTTCGCGGCCCGTCAGAGCTGCCAAGGGAGGCGTGGGCATGTCGAGCTGCTTGATGGAGCGGTTAAGAATGAGCTCCATGTTTTCGCGCACCATTTTAACGTCGCTCAAGTCCAAACCTTTTGCGGCAGTCGCACCTTGATGGCAACCGGCGCACTTTTTGGAAAACACTTTGTCGCGAATCTTAGCCCAGTCATTCACCCCCTGGGTCAATGCCGGATCGGGCTTCTCAACTACCACGGCGCTGATTTCAACAAAACCGTTGTCGATCCATGTGCGCAACATCAGCTCTTGAGCCGGGCTCAAACGGGAGTCGGAAGGCATATCCTTTTTTTGTAGGGCACGGAAGTCGATGCGATTTCCGAGTGCGCGTACATTGGCATAAGTCTCTAGGTTCGTGCTCCCCTTATTGCCCTTCTCTAGCGAATGGCAGCCCAAGCATTTCGGTCCGATCACCGTGCGCAAAACCACTTTGAAGTCGGGAGATGCCAGCTCCTCGGCGCTGAATTGCACGACCGGCTCAGCGCCGCCGCCTTTAGGATTGTTGTAATTGCAGGCCGACAGTGCAAGCGCTGCCGTTAGAAGCAAAACTCTCATAACTCCTCTTTAAAAGAAGCCCGCGCCACTTCCGTCTGCGCTGTCACCTCAACCTCGTCGGCGACCGTGATGCCTGAGAATTTGGGCACTTCAATCGCATAGTCCGTCAGTTTCAATTTGAATTTGCTCGAGCTGATGAGCGTTTCGCCCTTCGCATTTAAACTGATCACCACTTCAACAGGCTTTTCTATCCCATGCAGGCTCAGCATCGCCGGAACGTTCAAACTTCCGCCCGACTCCAGCACCGACTTGGGAATTTTAACGCCCTGAAATTTCAACTTGGCGGTCTTGAATTTTTCAACTTCGAGATATTTCTCTTTCATGTGGCGATCGCGCATGCCGATTCCAGTGTCGAAACTGGAGAGGTCCATATCGACTTCACCATCGAGCAGCATGTCGTCTGCACCGGCCTTAGAAAACTTCAGTTCGCCCGACGGTCCACTGCCCTTGCCGTTGATCTTCAACGCCGAGGGACGGCCGACCGCCAAAAATTCAGTTTTGCCCTTTTCAGGTTGAATTGGAAAGGCGTGCACACTCTGAATCGCCGCGGCCAAGAATATCAAAATCGATTTGCTCACACAGTCCTCCTATTTCGCCAAATTCCTATTTTCCGCCAAACTCTAATTCACATTGGTCGAGCCGCGGCGGCCACGTGCCCTGTGCCGCATTTTTCAAATAGTCAAAGACCGCCCAGCCCGCATTGCTCGCGGCCCGATCGGCCCAAGCTTCGACCGCTTCGGGATGCACGGGTTTCTCGCCCGCGTAGCGCAATTCCTCGGCTCCCGGTTGCAAGTTGTCCATAAAGCACATCGTATTGAACAAAAAGTAGTCTTCATCCCAATCGCTGGCACCATTGGGCCGGATTTGATCCAAGCAGCGCTCGCGAATGACGTTGAGCATGCGGCCCCCATGGCTGCCGACGATAACTGAAAGCTGGGGCGGAAACTGCACGCGCGTGCCTTCGGAGGCCATCCAGATTAAATAATTGCCGGCGTAGTTTTTCCCGTCGATGTCGAAGGTTTTCAGATTCTCCAACCCATTGCCGAACATATCTTTCATGAAATTGGCGACGCGCACATCGCCCTTGGACCAAACAGCGATGTTTGTGGCCAGTGATGATTTGCCGTCGGCTTTGGGGCCATGGCAACGGATGCAAGTGTTCTGATAAAAATATGAGCCGGGCGTAGTGAAGTACACTTGCCCGAACGGTTTGTACGGCTTGTCCCCGTCCATCATCCAAGGCAGCCGTTTCTCAGCGGGAATGTCCACCGCCGGAAAGCTGCAGCTAGGCTTTTCTGTCCAATAGCCGATGGGAAATTTAGTTTTGATGGCCTCGGTCATCGCCGGTGACATGACGAGATCCCGGTAACGCTGCGGCATTCCGCCCTTGAGATCCTGCCAATCCGCGCGCCGGGGCGTGTAGTGATCAGTCTCGGGCCAGGTCAGATCCAGCTCAATCCAGTCGTTGGGATTTTCCTTTTTGCTGCACTTTGGATCGTTCTCAGCGGCCGCAGCCAGACTTTCAAAAGACCGTATCCATTTGCCAAAATACGTCAGCGCCCTGCAATCGGGCGTGGCCGCCGTGTGCATGGGCATGCGCGAGTAGATGCCAAAGGATTCAGGAGGATCAGTGAGCTTGTGCCAAATATGTGAGGTGTCGAGACCGCCCATGAAGTCGACGAGCTTGCGCCCACTAAATGTAACGGCACTCTTTTCCGTGTTAAAACCAAACAGCGCACCGGGTGTGAACATGAGCTCAATCCCGTTGCCCGATTTGATCGCATAGCCCTCGGGATTGTGGCAGTGCATGCAATTGCCAATCACGTAGCCGCTGACTCGCAATTCGTGGTCGTTGCGTGCCGGTTGCACGCCTGCTTGTTCCAGCACGGGCAGCTCGGCTTCCGAAGTCAGTCCACCCAACACACCGTACGAGATCAAACGCCGCACTTGTGTGAGATCACTCTCACGCACCAGCTCCAAACGGCCGGCGCCGCCCAAAGGCCGGCGGTTAATTTGCAGTGGAATAAATCCAAGAACCGCGTTCCCCATTGGACTTCCCATGTGGCAATCAATGCAGCGGGTGCGACCCGGTATGGCATAGGGCCGTGTTTCCAACGTGGTTTCGTTCACTACCACATCAAACTTCACGTCGCGCCAAGGAGTGCCGTCGCGGTAGCTGGCCGTAACCAATGTTGCGACTTGCTCCGCCTCGTCCCACTGGTAGGTGCCCATCAAGGCGTCGGCAAACGGTTCGCGCGCGACGATCAGCCGAGTTTCCATCCGACGCATGCGTGTTTGCCCATTGGGCAGTTTCACCGGTTTATAAAATGTTTTGTAAAAGCGCGTGTTGCGCGGAATGCGGAACTGGCCTTTGACGGCATCAAAGTCAACCGGCTGCTTCACCAGCTGGCCGTTCTCAATCTTCATCGGCACATGGATCCAACGCCCTTTGTCGGCATTGTCCGCCCACAGGGGGTATTCGACATTGTAAGCAAAGGTTCCGTGCTGTGCGAGTTCGAACGGATCGAGCGTGGTCAGATCCGTGTCGCTCAAGTAACGTGGAAGCTCTTTGGCATTTTCAAAAAAGTAATCTGCTTTCGCATCAAAGCCTGCGGCTTTGGCCTTGGGAACGCAGTCGCCCAAGTCGGTGGTGGAATGCGGAACTTCGGGCCGCAGTTTTCCCGTGCGCTCCTCGGCGACTTTGCCGACTTCAAAAGTGCCCTGAGGTTTACCGGCCTGAATCCAGGAGCCGATGTCCCGGCCAAGTTGCAAAGCGGCCTCGGGATCTTTGCGATGATCCGCTGGCGGCATGCGCGACTTTTCCTGCGCAGGATTGA
>JAYWAE010000358.1:0-3776 GCA_043782715.1 Pseudobdellovibrionaceae bacterium
TTCTGCCCTTCGGCAGCGACCAGAATGCTCGAACTCTTACCACGCTGAACACCACGTTTGATCGACTGAATCGCCTGATCCACATTGGCCATCGTCTCGGGAATGAAAACCTCTTCCGCACCGCCAGCCAATCCCACGTCGATGGCGATAAAGCCCGAATCACGTCCCATGACCTCAACAATAAATAGCCGATCATGGCTGGCCGCCGTATCCCGAATGCGGTCTATTGCTTCGAGCGCCGTGTTCAGAGCCGTATCGAAGCCTATCGTTTCTTCAGTCCCGAAAATATCATTGTCGATGGTACCCGGGATCCCGACCACACGCAGCCCGTGCTCTTGCGCCATCAGATGGGCGCCGTTGAATGTACCATCGCCACCTATGGCCACTAGGCCTTCAATTCCAGCCGCGCGCAGATTGGCCATGGCCTGAGTACGCACCTCACTGCGTAAAAACTCGGGCGCCCGGCCCGATTTTAAAATAGTCCCACCACGCTGAATGATATTGGCTACGGAACCCATGGTCAGTGGCTGCATCTTGTTGTGAACAGCGCCGTAATAGCCCTGTAGAACCCCCACGACCTCAATGCCCGAAGTGATTGCCGTACGTACGACTGAGCGAACAGCCGCATTCATACCGGGTGCGTCGCCTCCGCTAGTCAATACGCCAATTTTTTTGAGAGTCGGTGAGGCCGCCATTGTTCTAGCCTAAGGGCTTAGCACCAAGAGCACAAGCGATGCGGGCAAGATGCCCCAACAATTACGGTGAACTAGAAATAAAAAGGGAGCCCAACGGCTCCCTTTCTACATCTGAAGGGAGCCGACTGGCTCCCTTTTTAAAATCGAACTCGCTATCTCGAAATTAGCGAACGAGGCCTTTGAATTCGGCGCCCGGGCGGAATTTCGGGAACGAAGTCGCCGGAATTTTGATCGCCTTGCCAGTTTGCGGGTTGCGGCCGGTGCGGGCCTTACGCTTGGCTTTCACGAAAGTACCAAAGCCCACCAATTTCACTTCGTCGCCTTTTTTGACCGACTTTTTGATGGTGTCGAGAGTGCAATCCAGCAACTTCTCAGTTTGGGCTTTGGTCATTCCGACTTCAGTCGCCACTTTTTCAATGAGTTCCGCTTTGTTCATTTTGTATTTCCCCCATATGGAAATTTCGTTGTGCTTGAGTGGTGTTCATTCAAGCTTCAGCAAATAAACCCGTCAATAGAAAAACTTCTGACGCTGAGTTCTGTTGCCGATGATCCGAAGCACCAATTCACTCCGAGCTACGATCGCCTGGGAAATCCCCAATTGGCGCGGACTCGCCATCTTCATTTTCATTGACAGACTCTGTTTCCTGCACGGCCACGGGGACTTTATATTTTTCATCGGCCCATGCGCCGAGATCGAGAATCGCGCAGCGCTCACTGCAGAAGGGCCGGTATTTATTCTCAGGCGTGAATTGTGCGGGCTTGCCGCACGTGGGACAGCGAACTTCCATTGCCGATCCATGAATTAAGGCGCTAGGGGTTGTCAACAAAAAGGGCGCTGGATCACAGCGCCCTAGGTGGTATCTGATTTTAAAATCGGCGAATTAAAGATTGCCGTTGTAGTTACCAAAGGCTGAGAGTCCGCCATTGGAGAATCCGAAGCTGAAGCGCAAGTGGTGATCTTCGTTGTCATCATCGTCATGGCGATAGTAGTGATGGCGTGGACGGTAGTGGTGATTATTATGGCCCTGATAGTGCCAACCGAGGCTCAAGTCCTTGCCAAAGAAGTAGTCGTAGTCGCAGCCGTACTGGCCGTAATGGCCGCCGGTGTACTGCTGATCGCCGCCGTTGTTCATGTTGGGGTCGAATTGCAAGAACTGTCCATTGATGACCATGTGGCCCGAACCGATTTGCACGCCACGATAGAACACCTGCACGTCCATTTGCGTTTTATCAGCTTGAGTGAAGTGTGCAATGATGCGCAATGCGATGGGCGAGCTATTGCCGTTGCAGCTCGTATTGCCGTTGCCGGGGCACGAGTTGTTCCAATTCTGGTTGTTCATACCGAATGGGTAGTACGCGAGCTGAATACCGGTATTATCGGCGGTGAAAGCGGCTTTCGCCAAGCGGGCCATATAGCGGCCGCCGCCACCAGTGCGTAGCGAGTGTAAAACGAACTGAGCTTTGCCCGGGAGATGGGTATTGATGGTCTCGATGGCGAGTTTGAACTTATTGTCGCTCTGTTCGCATTCGTAGCCATAGCACATCTTGTTTTCGCTGAGGAATTGGCGATAGGCGTTCGGATCATTCACGTTGAGGAAGCCCGTCCATTCACCGATACCGATGTAGCCGGCATTGCCCACTCCACCGCAAAATCCGGTAGCCGGATCGGGGTTGGTGCAATCCTGCACTGGCGCGGCGCTGGCGGCAGCTGGTGGTGGGGAAGCGCTGGTGCCTCCGCCCTTTGAGCCGCAAGCGGTCAGTGTAGTCATCAGCACTGTGAAAATCGCGATCAGTTGCTTCGAGCTTTTGGACATAACCATACTCCGTGTTCGTGAAGACACATCTCTCCAGGAGTCAAACAGAGCATGGAATAGGCCAAGCTGAGCCGGGCCTTATTTTGAGATGGTGAGGGAACCTGGCGATTCTTGGCCTGAAATGGCAAGGGGAGTGACGCTTTTCGTCGCTCCCCTGAAATAAATCAAATTAAAAAGATTTTGATTAGAACAGAAAACTTAGAGCTTGAAACTCATGCCCGCGAGAACCAAAGCGCCTTGATTGTAACTGTCGGCGTTCGAGCTCGTGCGCAAAGCCGGCAAGAGTCCGCGATTGTACGAACCCTCAACGATAAAATCGGCATTCTTGGTAAGGGCGAAGCGTCCAGCCAATCCCAGCGACGCGAGCACGTCGAGATTATTGGTCTCGCCGTTATGATTGCTGCCGACCTCGAACGCAGTCAGCACGCCGCCCTTGAGGTACCAGGCTTGTTTACTCATTTGAAAAATGCGGATTTTGGCCAGCATTGGAATGGCAATGTAGGTCGAATGCACATCGGTTTCCGTGCCGTTCGCGAGGGTCAGTTTGCCGCCGGCTTGCAACAGCAGCAGACCCGTCTCCATACGGCGAATGCCTTCGCCGAATTCAGCAGTGGCGCCACCGGTGAGGCGTTGCGCGGTGCTGTTGCGGCCCGAGTACTCCATCGAAGCCATGCCGATCTGCGGATTGATATGCGTTCCTAAGTCGCTCAAGCGCGCAGGACTTGAATCCTCCAACGTGGCGCTGGTGGTGGCGGCTGTGTCGGCTGCCCGAACTTGTGCGCCAGCTGTCAAAATTATCAACAACGCGGATGCCAGCAAAGCCGGTTTAAACACTTGATTCTTCATAGATTGGGCTCCTTCATTAGCAGACCTTACCTCAATGACTTTGCAACCTGGGGACCAATCGGCGGGCCAATAAAACCGTTCCCGCAGTGATTAAAGCGCCACTCAGCCAACTGCTTATCGACTGTCCAGCCAGTAGCGGCCCGCGCGGGTCATCGCGAAAATGCTCCATCAGCAAGCGCCCGCATCCGTGAATGGCCAGCCAGGCTCCAAACAGCGCACCGGGGCTCTTGCTTAGGCGCGGTTCAACTAGGAGCAGAAGCCACGCCAAAATACCGTCCCAGAGAAAAGCGTAGAGTTGAGTGGGGTGACGTAGGTCCCCATGCATTTGCACGGCCCAGGGCAAATCACAGTGGGTTCCGTAACAGCAACCATTCAAGAAGCAACCGACGCGTCCGATGGCGTAGGCTAGCGCCGCCGGTGG
>JAYWAE010000359.1:0-3770 GCA_043782715.1 Pseudobdellovibrionaceae bacterium
GGGGAACCATTCCAGTCCAGTAGACGCGCGCAAGAAGAAACCGTTGCCACTGCCGGTGGAGGTCTCTTTCCATTTGCAGTGCCAGCGTCCGCAATTGTCGGTGCGGTCCCAGAATCCGGCTCCGGCTCCGGCGCCGAAGTACAGCTGTACATCACCCCAAAATCCCGCATGGCCAAACATTTCGGGAATGTTGTAAGCATAATTTCCGTAAAAAACCGTCCACGGATGGTCGATGAATTCGACGCCAAGGTCGATGGATTCATTTTTTGAAAACCAAAATTTGCCATTGAGAACTCCACTCGTGCCGAGCATCGCACCGATGGCAAGTGCGCCTTCATTCGGTCCACTGGGTGCCGGTGGCGTGACCGGAACGGAGCGTGCGGAAGGGGGAGCGGGCGCCGTCGCGGGCCTCGCGGGGACAGTGGCCGGTTTTGCTGGCGCTGCATTCGCCGCGCGCGCGGCCGAGTTTCGGTTCTTAGTTTGGGCGGAGGCGGAGAATGCGATCAGCAGGGCAAGCAGAAGCTTCATTTAAAAATAGTAACTCCATGCTGACCTCAGTCAAGCGGTTCGGCCTGTCGAAGGCCGCCGCTTAGCGGATAATGCGGGCAAGCTGTGCCAAATGACTGCGGCAACTACGACTAAACCTCCGGCGACGGCAAAGCCCGAGGGCAATTCGCCGATGAAGAGCGCCACCCAGATCGGATTCAAAACGGGCTCGAGCATCGGGATCAAGGATCCCTCGAGTGCCGTAACATAGCGAATGGCGATTCCATAGATTACGTAAGGCAAGCCCAACTGAAACACGCCGAGCACTCCCAACCGCAGCCAGTCGGCGGAACCGGGCGCAGGTCCGGCGAACAAAAACGGCAGTCCAATCAAGGCGGTCAACGCATTTCCTAGAAACAGAGACTCGAAGGTTGAAGCATTCTTATGCATGCGCAAGGTCAGAGTCAGGCCCGCGAAGCCCATGCCGCTGGCGACCGCGATCAAGTCACCGAACAAATGATCAGTCGAAATTTTCTCGAGAAAAAAATGATCATACCGGCGAAGATCGTGGACAGTGCCACTAAATCGCGAGGGCGGATTTTTTCACCGAGCAACGGACTACTCAACGCGATGATGTAAATCGGCGCTGTATACTGCAGAAGAATTTCGTTGGCCGCAGTGGTCATTTTAGTAGCGCAAACGAACGAAATCACCGTGAAAGCGAAGAATCCGGCGGTCGCCAGCTGAGTGCGCGACCAGGTGAACTTGAAACCGCGCGCGCAGAGAGCCAGTACGATGCTGGCGATGGCACTGCGAAGCCCGGCTATAGCCAAGGGATGCAAGGCGATTGACTTGATCAAAACTCCGCCAATGCTCCACATCAGGGCTGCGAGAATCAGCAGGAGAAGAGCGCGTGCCTGGGTCATATCTATTTTTACCACGAGCTGGTGTGCTGTCGATGGAGATCGAGCCCGATATTCAGGTGGCGGGCCAGACTGAAGTCCGGCGGTGCTAGTCCAGCGGTCCGGCACGTCACATTTGGAAAACCTGACGTCTGCTTAACGGCGGCATTACCCTGTTCGCCGAATAGACTAAAGGGTCCTACAATTCGAAAGGCTGAACATGAACCGCTCATCGCCCGTACTACTGGCTTTTTTCCTCACCGTGTTCGTGTTGCCAAATGCTCACGCCATGGAAGTTTCGTGCGCATTTTCAAGCGGCGGTAAGAGTCTCAGCTGCCAAATCACGACGCCTCCACGGCGAGTCATGCATCCCGAAGACATTGGCGAATTTCTCGAAGCCAAGGAAATTTTCGTCACCTTGGTGGGTGCATCCAAAGTCACACGGATTTTTCAGATCGATCGTAACGCCCCCGAGTTCAAGCACCTGGAAGACCTGCACAAGTCGGGCTCCATTTCTGAAATCGAAGCCGGCAAACTGGCGCTGTTCGCGGAGATTGAAAGAAAATTAATCGAGACCTCGAATAAACTCGACGCGGCCAAGAACGAGGCAAAACTCGTTTTGTACGACTCTTCGATCACCTATGAAAAACTAAATGGCGATCGTGTAACACGCGACGCGGAAATCGCGGCCTTGAGGAAGGGCAAAGAGCAGGCGTGCATGACCTTGCCGGCGGTCGAAAAGATTTCGAATGCCAACAGCAAACTGCAGCAAGCGTTGTCCAACATCCTCTACGCCTTTCAAACTCCAGACTCGTGCATGGCGGGGTTTAAAGTCTTCAAGGATCGCGATGGAACGGTGGATTTGCGCCAGCTCAACGACGTGTCGACTCAGTTCCGCTCGCAGTGCACGAAGCGTTGACCGCCATACTGACTTAGGCGACGGCGACGCGGTAACCGGAGCCGATGACGGCTTCCAGGTTCACCCCGGATCCGGTGAGCTTCTTGCGTAGATTGGAAATATGCACGTCCACCGCCCGGCCTGTGACCGAAGCCGAAGTTCCCCAGGCACGGTCGAGAATTTCGGCGCGCGAAAAGATCCGGTTCGGCGTTTGCGCCAGCATATAAAAAATCTTGAATTCGAGAGTAGTCAGATCAATGGGTTTGTCTCCGCCATCGGTGAACAGCCGCTGCTCGAGCAAATTGCAGACGACGGGACCGATGCGCAACGCTCCGGACGCTTTCCCGCTCCGCTCTTGTTTGCGCAGTTTCGCGTCGACCCGGATTTTCAATTCTTTAGGATCAAAGGGCTTGTCGATAAAATCCTCAGCTCCGAGCGCGAAGGCACTGGCCTTGGTGGCGAGATCGCGTTTACTGGAAAGAAAAATAACCGGCACGTCGGCGAGCAGATCCGATGCCGTGGCCAAAATTTCCAAACCGGTGCCGTCGGGGAGTGCCACATCGAGAAGAACGAGCGCGTAGCGCGTGCGGCTCAAGAGTTCGGATGCCTGTTGCATCGACGTTGCGAACGTCAGCTCGTAGGATTTCAGAGCGGCCTGGAGAATTAAGCGAACATCGCTCTGGTCGTCCACACACAAGATCTTCTGCATCTTAAAATGGTGAGCGATATTGAGGTGGACAGCCAGTGGTAATTCTAAAATTTCCCTTATTCTCAGTGGTGAAATCCCCGTACACAGATATAACCATATGATTATACTAACTAAGCGCGTGAAGAATTCCTGACGCGGGACTAGCTTTGGGCAAAGCCGCGATGCCGAAAATACAGTATGAAAATACATTTGCAGCGTCATGGCACTGGATCAAAGCCGAGTAGCCATGGTGACCCTACGCTCATTCCGTCGAAAATTCGTCCAAGTCCTTCGTCGGCGGAAAATCCCCCATCACTTCGCTGATGTAATGATAGGCAACACGGCCGTCGGGCTTCACGGCAATCACGCCACCGAGTTGCCAAAGGTCGCCTGCCGTCGCGCCTTGGCGTGCACCCTTAATCAACATTTTAATGCCGTTCACGATAGCGTGAGGCCCGAGCGCCACCAAGAACCCGCGCTTAAAACCGGCGGCATAAAATGAAATCAAGGATGGGTCGGTGTAGATCGGAGCTCCTTCCATACCTAAATCATTTTTGAAGTGCTCAATGAAATGCGGGTTCCCGTTACCGATAAAAACGATTTTTGCGCCGGTCTTCTCATACGATTCACGTTGCCGCCAAACGTCCAAAGCATGGCCGCGACATGAGACGCAACCGAAGTGGCGCAGAAACACGAAAATGATCGTGCGCTCACGCCAAAGCGTTCCGAGTTTGAGTTCCGTCCCTTGCTCATCGAAAATCATGGCGTTGGCAAAGGTGACGATGTTGACGGGCGA
>JAYWAE010000360.1:0-3754 GCA_043782715.1 Pseudobdellovibrionaceae bacterium
GAAAGGGCGCGTATTTTAAAAAAATGGTCGGGCCTCGGCTACGAGATGTTTACCGACAAAGACAATTTTTTAGTTGAGTACCTCGATCCGTCGCTCAGTGCGGATGAGCGAGGATTGGTTTTGGCCGCCGCGATTTACGTCGACCTGATGTTCTTCGAGCGCAAAGGGAGCGGCGGAGTCGTGGATTTGATCGGGGACAGTTAGTGGCTCATCAGTTCGAGCACATTCCCTTGGCCAAGGGGCGGGCGCTGATCGCCAGCTATTCGCTGGCGATGATGCGTTCACGTAACTGGCTGGTTTTTTTGCCCGAGAGCGGGTCGGAGTTTCGCCGGGGCGACCGGCTCGAACTGAAGCGCTTGGTGGGGACACGTGTCGCCAAAGAATTTAATTTTCTCGCGATCAACAAACCTGGAGTCGAGCCCGAAGGCACCGACCGCGCGATGTTCGAAGAGTCTTTTCGCCGCGCTCATCGCCTGGCGGATGCGATTCTCACGCTTAAAACCGTGGTGCCCAAAGGCCACCGCATCCACTTGGTCGGTTATTCGGAAGGTGCCTATCTCGCGCCGCAAGTGGCGCGCCTGGATGGGCGCGTGCGCACGGTCAGCATGATCGGCGGCGGCACGCGCGGCTGGCTCAGGGAGGAGCTCAGCATGGCCAGCGCGCGCGAACGGATTTCCTATCAACGCAAAATCAAAGAGATTCAGCGCAACCCTTCGAGCAAGCTGAGATGGAATGGATTTTCGCATGCCACCTGGCATTCGTATCGTGGCGACCATACTTTGCAGGCCTTGCGCGGACTCAAAGTACCGACTCTGGCGATTCTGGGCGCGCGCGACCGAGTTATCGATTTCAAGACGACAATCGTAGATTTGATGTTGGTGAGTGAGAACCAGCCGATCCAAGTGCATATCTTCGGCGATTGCGGGCACAGCTTTTCTAAACATTGGCTGCCGGTGAGCCGGGTGCTCGGGCGCTTTCTCGCGGATCACATCGGCATTTCATGAGGTTCCGCGCCGTGATCAACCTTTGGTGAATTAGAATGCAGTTCCAAACCAGGCGCCGATGCCGGCCGTCACGGCCATAGCGGCAGCGCCCCAAAAGCCAACCCGTAGCGCGCCCTTCCATATATTAGCGCCACCAGCCCGCGCGGCCAACATTCCCAACAGCACGAGCAGAATCAATGACGCCAGCGCCACCGAAATCATCAGTTTGTCAGTTGGCGCAAGTAGCACCATGAGTAACGGCAAAGCCGCGCCGATTGAGAACGTCAGCGCGGAAGCCAAAGCAGCTTGCGCCGGCCGCGCGCTCGCGACTTCGGTGATGCCCAGCTCGTCACGCGCATGGCTGCCAATGGCGTCATGGGCCATCAGCTGGGTCGCGACTTTGCGGGCGAGTTCAAGATCGAGCCCTCGTCCGACATAGATTTGCGCCAGTTCTTCGCGTTCATATTCAATATTCGTCGCCAGCTCCAAACGCTCGCGCGCGAGATCAGCATTTTCCGTGTCGGCTTGCGAGCTGACCGACACATATTCGCCGGCGGCCATGGACATTGCTCCGGCCACCAAACCGGCCGCGCCCGTAATTAAAATCTGCTGTGGTGAAGTGCTTGCGGCGGCTACGCCAACGATCAGGCTCGCGGTCGAAACGATTCCATCATTCGCCCCAAGCACCGAAGCTCTTAGCCAGCCGATGCGTTCCGATTTATGCGACTCCAGATGTCGTCCAGACAGTGATACTCGACTCATGTGGCCTATTAACAGCCTAGAATTGTAGGACGTCAATTGCGACTGCGGTTCGCTTTTGCACCTTTCCATAAATGGATAGAACTTCTGCGCCCCAGTTTTGAAAACTGCACTGGGCAAAATTGTACTTTGGCAGGCGAGTAAAGCCGTCATCTCAAATGTAGGGCTTCTCCGCCGTGGCACTTCAGTTGCTCAATGGTCCCCTATCAGTGAAAGGGCCATAACATGATGAAAACCGCGATGATCTTATTTATTGGAGCGTTGTTCACCATCGTCTCCGGCATCTCCTATAACCTGGAGGGACCCCTGGATGTGGGCCGCATACTTTTGTGTGCGGCCGTCATATGCGTGGTCGTGGGCATGCTTGCGAGTCTCGCCGAAGAGCCGCAAATCAAAAGTTTATTTCATCGGACCCAAACCTAATAAGTTTTATTAACGAACCGAAAGGAACAATGTATGTCGAATTCAATGCGTGCTTCGCTTCTGCTTGCGCTTGTCGTGGGAGGCTTGCAGGCGGCTGCCGATTTGGCTCCGGACAATAGCAAGGTCAACGCCGCTGTCGAACACAACGGTGCACTAACCGCTCAAGATCAAGGTTCCTCTTCCTCCGACATCGAAATGACCCGCAAGATCCGCCAAGCCGTAGTGGCTAAGGATTCATTTTCAATGAATGCTAAAAATATCAAGATCATTACGGTCAACGGTGTTGTGACTCTGAAGGGCCCCGTCAAGAACGCGACGGAAAGAAACGAGATTCAAAAAATCGCGAACCATTTGGCCGGCGGCGCAAAGGTCGTCAACCAGATTTCGGTCGAGTAACGGCGTATTTGAAGTGATAGGCGATATAAATAAACAACAGTTTTCAAATAGGAGAACAAAATGGATCTAACTAAAGATGACCACAAAGCTGTATTCGGAATTTATGCCAATCGCGCCGCCGTCGAGAGTGGCGTCGATCGCCTAAAAATGGATGGTTTCGCTAGCTCCGAGATCTCGGTCCTCATGCCCAATCCCGGCGGCTCTGAGCAATTCGCCCACGAAAAGGCGACCAAAGCTCCAGAAGGTGCCACCACCGGCGCCAGCACCGGATTAGTTATTGGCGGCACGCTAGGTTGGCTCGTGGGTATCGGCGCCCTCGCCATTCCTGGCGTCGGTCCTTTTATCGCAGCCGGTCCGCTTGTTGCCTTGCTCGCAGGTGCGGGTACGGGCGCGGCGCTCGGCGGCATTGCCGGCGGTCTCGTCGGCATGGGCATTCCTGAATATGAAGCCAAACGCTATGAGGGCTTTGTGAAAGACGGCGGTATTCTGCTGTCTGTTCATGCGGCCAATGCCGATATGATCAAGAAGGCAAAGCTGGCTCTGGAACAAACTGGCGCCAAAGACATTGCGACCACTGGCGAAGTTTCTGCCTCTGCGCGCACGGCTAAGCCTGAGAATACCTATCGTCCGACGATTTAATTAATTAAGCGTTCCAAGTTACGTCAACCACCCCGGGTCATGTGCCCGGGGTTGGTTTACACTAAGACCAAACATGGTGGATAGACAATGCAGGAAGAGCCCGCATCGGTTCCGGTGAAGTTTCCGGTTGCCACAATCCTTTCAGTCTTAGCGACACTCCTTTTAGTGCATGCCTTAAGCTTGGTTGCACCGCTCATTCTCCCTCTGCTCATATCCGTGTTGATCGCCGTTTCGCTTACTCCGTGTACGACGTGGTTGGAGAAAAAAAATATCTCACGCGGTGTTGCGGTCGCCATTGTCGCGCTCGGCTTGGGCTTGCTCGTACTGATCCTGTGCGCGTTGATTCTGCCGGACGTTTACCGCCAGGCCCGCACCTTCGCTGAGAATTTACCTGAATTCAGAGCGCAGCTCTTGAAAGCGATCGGGAACGGGAGCTTACTTTATGAGCCCATCGCGACCGGACTTAATAAAGAAGTTTTGGTTCCGAAGGCTGAAGACGTCAAGCAAGTCTTAGTTGCCGGCAACATGCTATTGAGCGGTCTCGCGGAGTTCGT
>JAYWAE010000361.1:0-3753 GCA_043782715.1 Pseudobdellovibrionaceae bacterium
AGCCCGCGGCCCATATCTATGGGAGCGGCGGTGCCCTGGACCTGGGCCTGCGGGCGGACGACTTGCAGCACGTCCTCTCGGCGCAGCACGGGCAGAGGCGCGGTGAGGATCAGCTGCTCACAGGCCCGGCGCAGTTCGCGTACGTTTCCGGGCCAATGGTATTCGCGTAAGACTTCCAGCGCGTCCGCGCCGATGTCTTTTTTGCGGAACTTGTCGAAAGCCAGAAAATGAGTGGCCAATTCGCTGATGTCTTGCGGACGCTCGCGTAGCGGCGGCAGCAGAATTTTTTTACCACTCAAACGCCAGAGCAAGTCTTCGCGGAATTTACCGTCGGCCACCATTTGGTTGAGATTGCGGTTGGTGGCGGCGATCACACGCGCTTGCACATTCATCGCGTCCTTGGCGCCAAGACGGCGGACTTCTCCGGTTTCGAGAAAACGCAAAAGTTTGGCTTGGTGTGCAGGCGCAAGCGCTTCAATTTCGTCGAGTAAGAGATCGCCGCCGTTCGCAGCCTCGGCTAAACCCATTTTATTTTGATCGGCTCCGGTGAACGCGCCCTTCGTGTGGCCGAAGAATTCGGATTCAAAAAGGTTGTCGGGGATGGCGGCAACGTTGATGACGATGAGTGGACCCGAGGCCTCTTGACCATGGATCAGTTGCGCGGTGATCTCTTTGCCCGTGCCGCTCTCACCTTCGATCAAAATCGGGCCGTTTTCACCGCGCAGCTGCGCGATCTGGCGTTGAATGTTAAGGCTAGCTGGGCTCGAACCTATCCAACGCACGCCACCGGACTTCTCGCGCGCGATCGCACCTTGCAAAAGGAAGAGCGCCTCTATCTTACCCAAGGTCAGCGTGAGCTCTTCAAGGCTCAGCGGTTTGGCGAGAAAGCGCGAGGCGCCGGCCTTGAGGCATTGTTCCATCAACTGCCGGTCCAGATTTCCCGACATGGCGATGATCTCTAAGTGCGGATGCTTTTGGCTGAGCTTGCGGATGACGTCGACCCCTTCGGTGCGGCTGAGTTGCCCGCTCAGGTGGATGTCGACCAATGCCGCCTGATAACCGCGCTCAGGGAGGTCGGCCGGATTTTGAGTGGCCATCATCCGCCATTGGTCGGGGAGCGCGAGCTTGACGGACTGGATCACCAGTTCATCGTCGTCGACAACTAAGAGCATGAGGTCTTTCAAATGGTGCGCCTTTGCATATCTTTAACTGTAAAAATAATGTCCAAAAGTCAATGTGACAAAACATTCGAACCGGGGTAACAATGGTTTATGCCCGTCAAGATCCTACTCTTGGAAAATATCCACCCCTGTGCCGCCGAATTGCTCTCGGAACAGGGGTTCAGCGTCGACGTCGAAAAAGCGGCATTAAGTGAGCAACAGCTGCTTGAAATCCTACCCCAGTATCAGGCCCTGGGTATTCGCTCAAAGACCGAAATCACGCGCGAAGTGGTGGCGAAGAATCCACATTTGCTCGTCATAGGGGCCTTTTGCATCGGGACCAACCAAATTCATTTACAAGAAGCCAACCGGCTAGGTATTCCGGTTTTCAATGCGCCCTTTAGCAATACGCGCAGTGTGGCCGAACTGGTTTTGGCCGAGATGATCGCGCTGTCGCGGCAATTGGGCGACGTCAACAGCGCCGCCCACCGTGGTGAATGGCTCAAGTCCGCCAAAGGCGCGCGTGAAGTGCGCGGCAAAACTTTAGGGTTAGTGGGCTACGGCCATATCGGCAGTCAAGTCAGCGTGCTGGCCGAGGGCCTGGGTTTGCGTGTCGTGTACTTTGACATCATCAAGAAACTACCTTTAGGCAACGCGCGTTCGTGCGAAACTTTGGATCGGCTGCTGATTGAGAGCGATTTTGTCAGCCTGCACGTACCCGAGACGCCTTTAACTCGCAATATGATTTCCACCGCGCAGTTGCAATTGATGCGCAAGGGTTCGCACTTAATCAATGCCTCGCGCGGAACTGTGGTGGATATTCCCGCTTTAACGGCGGCATTGAAAAGTGGTCACCTGGGTGGTGCCGCAGTCGATGTTTTTCCGGAAGAACCGCAGAGCAACAACCAAAAATTCGCCACTGAATTGCAACACGTGCGAAACGTTCTGCTGACTCCGCACATCGGCGGCAGTACCGAAGAGGCGCAAGAGGCGATCGGCCGTGAAGTCAGCCACAGCTTAATCACGTTTTTAAAAAGCGGAGCTACGCTCGGATCGGTGAATTTTCCCTCGATCGGCGTACCAGCCAAGCAGGCCGGCACTAGCCGGTTGATCAACGTGCACAGAAACGTGCCGGGCGTGTTGGGCGAAATCAACGGCATAGTTTCTAAGGCCGGCGCCAACATCCGGGCCCAATATCTTTCGACCGACCCGCAGATCGGGTACGTCGTGATCGACATCGAACTGGATCAACCCAAGCCTGTGTACGACGCCATCGCCAAGCTACCGACCTCCATTAAAACGGTTTTAATTTAGCCTTTCCAAGCGGGTTGCCTGCGAGCGGCGACGGTGGCTTGAGACTTGCAAATTGCTTAGCGCAATCAAATTTATGCGCCTGTTTTGCACGTATTGGAGCTGAGCTCTCATGGGATTTAAGAAGTTGGCGTTTTTTGGCCTCTCTATCAGCGCCTTGACACTCGCGGCTTCGGCTTTTGCCGCGCCCGGGTTTTTACCCATTGAAAATGGAAAGGCACCGGCGCCTGTGCTCGAGGCCGCGAAGCGCGCACTTGAAGTTTGGGCCCCGGCCGGGTCTTACAGCGAGCATGGCAAGTCCGAATACTCCCGACTTGAAGCCGATCTTAAAGCCAGGGGTCCCGCGCCAGTTCGCGATACCATGCACGCCCGGATGAATTTAGCTGAGCTGCGCATGTGCCGCAGTCGGGGTGCTTCGGCTTGTCTGCTCAGTAGCAATGTTGCGCGCGGCACCGGCTTCGTGGTGCATGGTTCGACGTTCGTGACCGTGCGCCACACGTTTTCGAGCCTGGCCGAGAGTGGCCGTGCGGGTGAGAGCGATGGGATTTCGGCCAAGCTCAAAGCTATGTCCGCAATGTACGCTCGCCAACTGTATTCGGATAGTGAACGTGCCGAGGGCACGCAAAGTTTGCAAAATTTTGCCGTCAACCCGTTGCATGACAGCGTGTTTTTGCTCAGTAACTCCGAGAACAAAACCGTGTTCGATTCCTCGCGCATGGATTTTCAGTTTATCCGCTATGGTGCGCTCACCACTTTGCGCGGCGACTTCAATTCCAGCGTGAGCGAGGGGCTGAATTTGCGTATTCAAGGCGACGATGCCGCAGCCGAGGCCGTGCGCTTCACCAACGCCGCCTGGATCCTGGACGACCAAGTGTGGATTGACCTCAAAATCGCGCTTCCCAGTCTCAACATCGCCAAGTCGGGCTGTGAGGCGGGACGCGATGCCTACAATATCGGTTACCCGATGATGACCAGCACCCGCGCGGCGAATAATCATACAGATGCAGTCGACATGCAGCTCGCCGTTACACACGGCATACACTTGTCGATAGAAAATGCGCTGCTGTTAGGCCGAGAATGGAGTCGCAATGCTCTTTTCCTTAACAGCTTACGTGGCAAGGCCGCGCTGCTCAACGATGCAGACGACAGTTCGGGTATGAGTGGTGGCATGATGGTGAACGAGGCTGGTGAAATTTGCGCGATCCTCAAAGGCAGTTCTGACTCAGGTGTAGGCGCCTACCCCTTTTTCACTGTGGGCGTCCGACTGGCGCCCGGTGTGCTC
>JAYWAE010000362.1:0-3746 GCA_043782715.1 Pseudobdellovibrionaceae bacterium
GCAAAGCCGATGTCTTTGACGAAGTCGATGGCCGCGCCAAGCCCGAGCACTTCGGCGATCGGAGGTGTGCCGGCTTCAAAGCGGTGTGGTGGCGGCAAATAGTCGCTGCTGTCTTCACGCACTTCGCTAATCATCGAACCTCCACCTTGATAGGGCGGAAGTTTTTCCAGCCACGCTTTGCGGCCGTAGAGTACGCCGACTCCCGTCGGCGCGAAAAGTTTATGCCCTGAAAACACGAGGAAGTCACAGCCGAGCTCATCGACGTCGATGTCCAATACACTCACGGATTGAGCCGCATCGACGACACAAACCGCACCCTTGGCTTTGGCTTCTTTAAAAAATCGGCTCAATGGATTGATGGTGCCAAGCGCGTTGGAGAGATGCACCAATGAAACGATTTTAGTTTTGTTCGAGAGCATCGTCTTGAAGGTTGCAAAATCAAGCGAGCCGTCTTCCAGTACCGGAATATAACGGATCTTGGCACCGGCCAGCTGGGCCGCCATTTGCCAAGGCACGATATTGGAGTGATGCTCCATTTGGCTGAGGAGGATTTCATCGCCGGGCTTTAGAATCGTAGGGCCGAGAGTGCTGGCCAAAAGATTGATGGCCTCAGTCGTGCCTTTGGTAAAAACAATTTCACTGCGATCGTCAGCTCCGACAAAGGCCCGCAGTTTTTCACGCACGTCTTCGAATTTTTCGGTGGCCTCGTCGCTCAGAAGGTGAGCGCCGCGGTGCACGTTGGCCGTACCTTGCGCCATGTTCTGCTTCACCGCTTCAATCACGGAGCCTGGCTTGAGCGTGGTGGCGCCACTGTCGAGATAGATGAGGCGCTGCCCGCGAATGCTGCGGTTGAGCTGAGGGAATTGGGCGCGGATATCTTGGTCTAAGCTCATGCCGTGCCCCCGGTGATGTAATCCGCGACCCGTGCGCTGGCGAATTTCCGCAAAACGAGCGATGGAATTTTCATCAGGACATCGGCGCTAAAGGCCTGGGCCAAAATTTTCTCGGCGTCTGAGCGCTTGATCCCGCGGCTCATCAGGTAAAACAATTTGCCTTCATCCAAGCGACCGATGCTGGCGCCATGATTGGCTTTGACATCGTCGGCGTAGACTTCAAGTTCGGGTTTGGTGTTCGCTTCCGCGAATGGGCTGAGCAAAAGATTGTGATTCAGCTGGCTCGACGCGACTTTTTGCGCGCCATGGGCGATGTAGATCTTGCCATTGAGCACGCCGCGCGACTTGCCGTCGAAGATGCCTTTGAACAATTGCGCCGACGAAGTGTTGGAGGCGTGATGGCTGACTTGCACGCGCTGATCCAGATGTTGCTCGTCGCGGCCAAACGTCAAGCCATTGATCGACACTTCGGCGCCTTCGCCATGCAGATCGGCTTTCAGTGAACCACGCGACCAAGCGGCGCCGCAGTTCAACTGCGTGAGCGCCAGCCGGCCGAGTTTGCGCACGTGCGCCTGCACTTCACCAAAGTATGTGGCGCTCGGATTTTCCTGTTGCGTGCGCACCCAGGTTAAGTGTGCGCCGTCGCCGATTTCCGCGCGCGTGATATCCGTGCGCAAGCCGGCGCCGCTCTCCGAGACGAAAAGTTCCGCCAACTGCAGTTCAGAGGCACGGCCAAGCGCAATGCGATTGAGCGTGGAATTCCAAGCGCCGGCACCTGTGCAGACATGCACGAGAAGCAGCGGACGCACGACCCGCACTCCGTCGGCCACGGAGAGCTCGAATCCCCCTTGGTTGACCGCAGCCGAGGCCGATAAAAATCCGTCGTCAAAATTCAGCGGCGTGCCCGTGACATCCAAGGTACGGGGCTTGAGCTGGAACTCCCCGCTCGGATTTCCGCGTGTCTTCCCGTTCATCAGAACTACGATTTCAAAGTCAGCCGCGAAAAGGCCGCGCAGATTGCGGATGGCTTGCGACTCTTCAGTCACTGCCGGTGCTTCCGTCCAAGGCGTTTCCGTCAATTCGGAAACGGCCGAATACTTCCAGGACTCGGCTGTCTTGCCCGGCAAGCCCAAGCGTTCAAAGGCATCCCAAGCATGGCGGCGAAACGCCTGCTCCGCGCTGTCCGCGTTCTTCATGGAGCCTTCAAATCGCAGGCGGGCCCGCTCGTTGAAATTCATCCGCCGCCTTTCGGCAACCAGTCGTAGCCTTGTTTTTCCAACTTCATGGCCAAGGTCTTGTCGCCGGACTGAACGATGCGCCCGCCCTGAAGCACGTGCACAAAGTCGGGCACGATGAAATCGAGCAGACGCTGATAATGTGTGATCAACAAGATCGCATTGTCTTTGGTACGCAAGGTATTTACACCTTGCGCGACCACTTTGAGCGAATCGATGTCGAGGCCCGAGTCAGTCTCATCGAGCACCGCCAGACGCGGAGACAGTACGGCCATTTGCAAAATCTCATTGCGCTTCTTCTCTCCGCCCGAAAAACCTTCGTTGACGGCGCGCTCGAGGAAACTGGGATTGAGATCTACAACCGCGGCTTTCTGGGCCAGAAAGGTGTTGAACTCGATCTCGTTCATTTCACCGACACCTTGGTGGCGGCAGACGGCATTGAAGGCCGTGCGCAGAAACGTGATATTGGAAACGCCCGGTACTTCCACGGGATATTGAAAAGCCAAAAACACGCCTTCACGCGCGCGTTCGTCGGCGGTCAACGCCAGCAAATTGATGGGTTTGAAATTGACCTCATACTGAACCTCGCCGCTGGTGACTGCGTAATCGGGATGGCCGGCCAAAACTTTAGAGAGCGTGCTCTTGCCCGAACCGTTCGGCCCCATGATGGCGTGCACTTCACCGGCTTTGATGTCTAGGTTGATCCCGCGCAAAACCTCTTTGCCGTCGACGCTGGCGTGCAGATCACGAATTTTAAGCATACGCACTATCCAATACTGTTCTCGAGTTTCATTTCAATCAGCTTCACCGCCTCGACCGAGAATTCGAGCGGCAATTGTTTAAAGACGTCTTTGCAGAAGCCATTGACCAAAAGCGCGATGCACTCCTCTTGGCTCAAGCCGCGGGACTGCAAGTAGAACAATTGGTCTTCACTGATGCGCGAGGTGGAGGCTTCATGCTCGACCACGGCGCTATCGTTCTTCACTTCAATATAGGGAAACGTGTTTGCACCGCTGTTCGAGCCGACTAGCATCGAGTCGCATTGCGAATAGTTGCGCGCACCCTTGGCCGTCGGGCCGATCTTGACTAAACCGCGGTAGCTGTTGACCGAGGAACCGGTGCTGATGCCCTTGCTAATGATCGTACTCTTGGTGTTCTTGCCGATGTGGATCATCTTGGTGCCCGTGTCGGCTTGCATTTTGTCATGCGTAAGCGCCACGGAATAGAATGCGCCCACGGAATTATCACCTTGAAGAATGCAGCTCGGATACTTCCAGGTGATGGCTGAGCCGGCTTCGACTTGCGTCCAAGAGATCTTCGAATTACGGCCCTGGCATTTTCCACGTTTGGTCACGAAGTTGAAGATGCCGCCGCGGCCTTGAGGGTCACCGGTGTACCAATTCTGCACGGTCGAATAGCGAATCTCGGCGTCGTCGAGCGCGATCAATTCCACCACGGCCGCGTGCAGCTGGTTCTCATCGCGTTGGGGCGCGGTACAACCCTCGAGATAATTGACGAAGCTGCCTTGGTCGGCAACCAAGAGTGTGCGTTCAAATTGGCCGGTCTCCTGTGCGTTGATGCGAAAGTAAGTCGAAAGGTCGAGCGGACAAGTCACACC
>JAYWAE010000363.1:0-3732 GCA_043782715.1 Pseudobdellovibrionaceae bacterium
TGCTTTCCCCCGACATCTTGCTGGTGCTCGATGACGTTGCCGATCCAGGCCGCCTGGCCGATCTGATCGCCAGCAATCTGGGCCTGAAAGTTGCCGACGCCCAACGCGTCCTAGAAACGTCCAATCCCAAAGAACGTTTGTTGCTCGTCAATGAAATCTTGGCCAACGAGCTTGAAGTTTTGCAAATGCAAGCTCGCATCCGTTCGCAAGCCAAAGACGAAATGTCCAAGAGCCAGCGCGAGTACTTCTTGCGCGAGCAAATGCGTGCCATAAAGAATGAACTCGGCGAAAATGATTCGAAGACGGAAGAGATGGAAGAGTTGCGCGAACGCGTGGTCAAAGCCGGCATGCCGGAATCAGTCCAGCTCGAAGCCCTCAAGCAACTCTCGCGCCTGGAGCGCATGCACCCCGATGCTTCCGAAGCCAGCATGGTGCGTACCTATTTGGACTGGATGGTCGATCTGCCATGGGCGAAGAAGACGGTCGACAATCTCGATCTGAATCGCGCCAAGAAAATACTCGATGAAGACCACTATGACCTGCACAAAGCCAAAGACCGCGTTCTCGAGTTCTTGGCCGTGCGCAAACTCAAAGACAACGCTGTAAAAGGACCGATTCTTTGCTTCGTCGGACCTCCCGGCGTCGGCAAAACTTCGCTCGGCAAGAGCATCGCACGCTCAATGGGCCGCGAGTACTTCCGCATCGCCCTTGGCGGCGTGAAGGACGAAGCTGAAATCCGCGGTCATCGCCGCACTTATGTGGGTGCCATGCCCGGCAAAATCGTACAAGCACTCAAGGCCGTCAAGACCAACAACCCCGTTATCGTTCTCGACGAGATCGACAAATTGGGCTCAGACTTCCGCGGCGACCCTTCGGCCGCCATGCTCGAAGTCTTGGATCCGGAACAGAACCACTCGTTCCGCGACAATTATTTGAACGTCGATTTCGATTTGAGCAATGTGTTGTTCATTGCCACCGCCAACGTTTACGAGAATATTCCGGCGGCTCTGCGAGATCGTATGGAGACCATCCAAATCAGCGGCTACACCGACTCCGACAAGCTCTTGATCGCCAAAGCTCACTTGATCAAGCGGCAAATCGAAGCCAACGGTGTAAACGACGAGCAAATCGAATTCAAAGACGACGGCTTGATGTATTTGATCTCGCACTACACGCGTGAAGCGGGTCTGCGTAATCTCGAACGCGAAGTCGGCTCGCTCTGCCGTAAAGTGGCGAAGCTTTTCGTCTTCGGCAACAAAGAGAAGATCACCATCACCAGCTCGAACGTTGCTGAATTGCTCGGCCCCCCACGCTACCTTAAAGAGGAGAAGCTGAAAGAGAACCAAGTCGGCATCGTGACCGGTCTGGCCTGGACGCAAGCCGGTGGGGAAGTACTATACGTCGAAGCCCTGAAGATGCGGGGCAAAGGCGGACTGGTGCTGACCGGACAGCTGGGCGACGTGATGAAGGAATCGGCTCGCGCCGCTTGGTCCTACGCACGCGCACACTCGGAGGAACTGGGCATCGATGATGAATTTTTCGATACCTACGAGGTCCATATTCACTTACCCGCGGGAGCGATCCCCAAGGACGGCCCTTCGGCCGGTGTGACAATGGCTTCTGGATTGATCAGCCTGATGACCGGGGTTCCCGTTCGCCGCGATATCGCGATGACCGGTGAAATCACGCTCAGCGGACGCGTGCTGCCTGTTGGCGGCATTCGTGAGAAGGCGCTGGCCGCTCTGACTCATGGAGTGACCAACATCATTCTTCCGTTGGCCAATCAAAAAGACATTTCCGATATCCCTGAAGAATTCAAAAAGAGACTCAGCTTCGTGTTCGTGGAAAATCTCGATGAAGTTTTCGCTCTCGCGTTCGACCGCAAGGACGTCAAGCAAAAGCCCAAAGAGAAACACCTCAAGAAGCCAAAGGCTCCCGCGGCCGCCGCTTAGCTACCGTGCGCCGGCTCGCTCTCGCCCTTACTCTCGTTTTTCTCAGCGTGCAGATGAATAGCCTGCACGCTGTGATCACGTCCGCGAAAGCGCGTACGCTACTGAGATTTCGCAAAGAATGCGACGAACAGGGCCGTGGCAAAGCCTGCTACGACTATGGGCGCGCGCTGTGGAACGAGGGCGGAAGCAGCCGCAAAACCGGCAAGAAATATCTTCTGCGCGGGTGCGAACTCAAATATCAAACCGCGTGTGAGGCCTACCAAGACCACAATTCGCTGCGCTCCAAGCCTCCTAAACACTACAAAGCCGTGCCTGCCAGTGATGGGCCAGTCGGGCCGTGTTTCAAAAATGCCGATCTCAATACCGCAAAATTTTATCCGAACATGATCTCCGCAACGGGCGTACATGGCCAAATGATCGCCCAAATCGAGGCGCGTTCATTTTGGGAGCACGTCGGTTTTAAAAACGGTGACATCATCACGCGTATCAACAACCAGCCTTTCAACAGTGCGGATGAAGCGCTCAAAATCTTCGGATCTTCAGGCAAAAAGTTCAGCTTTGAGGTCGAACGCGACCATGAAACCACGACTCTCTGGTACAGCTGCAATTAGCGCCGGGCGCTCAGGGGTCGCTCGAGGGCTCGCGGGTGTCGCCGTCTTTGGGTTCGACTTCTAGAGCTTTGCTGATCATCTCGATATTCTGCCCTTGCAGCAATGCCGCCGCGTCGTCTTCTGGCGCAGCTTCCTTTAGTTCGTTGAGAAAGCGGCGGGCGCGATTGAGTGCTTCGGGTTCGCGCTTGGCTTCGGCGCGGGCCGCATAGGCATCAATCATCGCCGAAAGTACGCGCGTGTTTTTACCATCCAGCTTGTAGGCCTCACGCAATGGGTTGAGCACCTGGCGAAAATCGGCGGCGGTCCCGTTGATGGCTCTGTCTTTTCGCGTGTCGGCGAGTTCTACGAGGTCTTTGATCAATTCGTCGCGAATGGCGACAGAATTTTTGATCTCCGCCGCTTTGCGCTCCAACTCAACCGCCCGCTCTAAGTTGCCGGCGCGGGCGTAGGCTTGCGCCGCCGCGTGAATTCGGCCCGCCTGTTTAGGGCGCAAGAGCAATATTTTGTCATGCACGGGCAATGCTTCGGAACAGCGTTGCAGCTTGCGGCAAAGCGTCTCCGCCTGCTCGCTTAGAGCATTGTACTTTTCTTCATCGCTGTAGGCCTGGACCGCAGCTGAAGCAAAATAGCTAACGGCAATTTCGAGTTTCTCCGTGCGTTTGGAAACCAAGCCACCCAGCAAGAGCGCAATGTAGCTTTTGTTTTCTAGCGCCGAGAGTTTGTGCAAGGCCTCGATCGCTTTGCCCAACTCGCCCTGATAGAGCGCGTTGAGTCCAAATTCGCCCATGTTGGCGGGATCTCCGGGCTTAAGTGCCATGGCCTTTTTGAAGGCCAGTTCAGCTTCTCTCAAATGTTCAAGCAGATACAGCTTTCCACTGATTTGCCCCAGCTGTTGAAGCAACCGCCCGCGTTCGCGCCAGAGATCGGCATCCTGCGGGGTCTGGCTCAGAGCCAGATTCGTTTTGCGCAGCTGAACGGTTAGGCTTCCCTCCGTGATATTCGCCGCACGGTCGTCAAAAGACCTTTGTTTTTTGGAACGCTTGCTCACGATGAGGCTCGCATCCTTGGCGCACTGACTTAACCGGGAAGCATGCAACGAGAGCCGGGCCTGGTCGTCTTCGTTTTCACCAGGCACTGGGGTGGATGGGATCGTGAGGTGATCACGTACC
>JAYWAE010000364.1:0-26036 GCA_043782715.1 Pseudobdellovibrionaceae bacterium
GTCGTCGCGATTTGTCCGCGCTGTTCGTAGTAATCGTTGGTGACCGTAGAGTAGCTGATGCTGGAGCGGGATTGCACGCCGAGCACCAAGTATTGAAGATCGTAGCCGATGCCCGGGTCACTGATGTCGTAATTCTTGGAGTTTCGCGGACGCTCCGGATTTTCGCCGATTACCGCCTGATAAGGACGATAGCCCAGTACGCCGATGCTGGCGTTCAACGCTTGGTCTTTGTCGATGCGATAGCGCAAGCCCACGCTGCCCGATAGAACAGTGCGGTTGTCGCCGGGGCGGTTGTCTGGGTTCGGGCGATTGGGGTCGGAGAGTTCGTTCACCGGCGGGCCGCTGAATCCCAAGCTGGCTTTCATGCTGACTCGCGAGAGCGATCCGCCCTGTGCCTTCAATTCCAAGTCCGTGATGCGTTTGTCTTCTTCGAATTTCTTAAGACCCAAGAGGCTTTTTTGTGTGGGCGCCGCCTCTTCGACCTGCATTTTAGAAGATTCCGTGTTTGCTGGAGCGGTCATAGTTTCCGAAGCGGCGAAAGCCGTCCACGAGAACATTCCCCCCAGTGCAAGCAATATGACCGCGCGCATTTCCCCTACCCCCCGATAAATGATTTGATCCGTTGTTTGTACGACGGCGCATACTGCAGCGAGGTGGAGAGAATTGCAAAATATTCTTATGTCAAATTCGGGAGAGAGTGTCAAAGCACTGTCATAAGCCTTTAATATCACCTAATTATTTACACAATTTGCTTTGCAGCCAAGGGCTCTGAATGTGTTGAGCAGTTCGGCTCAGGGATGTAAAGATTAAGTCATGATGAGCAAATGGATTTTTGTTGTCGGATTAGGATTGGCCTTGGCCGCGTTTGCAGACGCCTCTATTCCCAAAAGCTTCGAACAAAGCTATGTGCAGCTGCAGAGAAAACTCGAGGAGCTAAAGCACAAGGGCGAAAAAGTCTCCGCGCAGAGCGAAAAGGAAATGAACGATTTGCTGGCTCAGATGAACCACGAGCACGCGGCGATCAAGCGCGAACTGGAAGCAAAAAATCAAACCCTCACGAAAAAGGTGAGCGACGCGCGCAAGACGGTGCAAGAGGATTGGCCCGACCGGATCAAGCGAGCGGTGAACGAACTCGGCGCTGGGCTGCAACGCGCCTGGGGTCAGCTGAATAAGAGCGAAGCCGGTGAGGGACACGAATGATTCTCCCACGCATCGTTCACGGAATGAACCTGGCCCGCAGCGGAATTTACTTTCTCGAAGCTCTCCCCTTCACGATGATCTCGCGCCTTTTGGCCCACCCGGATCTTCCGCCTCCGACCAACGAGCAAATACGGCTGCTGTGGAAACACATCGTTCAGCTGCACGAGCGCGAAGCCCAGAATATTGAACGCGGCGTGTATCCGGCCTCGGCAGTGGAAATAGAAAATCCCCTCCGGCACGTGCGCTCCTACCTGGGCGTGCTGGGTGACGGTCTTAAGGTCGCGTGGCGCATGCGTAACAAGGAAAACAAATCATTCTCAGCTGCGGCCGAAAGTTTGGGTCAGGAACTGCCCGAATACTACACGCGCAATTTTCACAATCAAACCGACGGCTACCTGAGCGAAGCTTCGGCTCAGCGCTACGATCATCAGGTGGAGATTCTCTTTAGTGGAACTGCCGGAGCAATGCGCCGGCTGATACTGCCCGTACTCAAGCAAGCCACCAAAGGCGAAGGCCACTGGCTCGAGCTCGGCTGCGGAGCAGGTAGTGCGACCAAACCCGTGCTCGCCACTTTTCCGACGGCAAAGATAACCGCCCTCGACATGAGCGCCCCATATTTAAAAGTGGCGCAGCGCTATCTTCATGATTATCCGCGCGTCGATTTTTTGCAGGGCGATGCCACGCAACTCGATTTTAAAAGCGGCACGTTCAACGCGGTTTATTCGGTTTTCATGTTGCACGAGCTGCCCAAGGCGGAGCGTGCGGCGATGATCCGCGAAGCGTTTCGCGTTCTCAAGCCTGGAGGCGTTTTGGTTTTGGCGGATTCATTGCAGTGGGATGACAATCCCGAGTTGAATTGGGCGATCGACCGCTTTCCTAAATCCTATCATGAGCCCTTTTACAAAGAATATGCGCACGAAGATTTACGCCAGCAGCTGCTCAAGCTGACCGCTGTCGAGCCGCGCATGCAGCACGCGTTTTTCACCAAAGTGGTTTGGCTTCAAAAGCCTTCCAACTCGGCATTGAGCTGAACGAACTTCGGCGCCATCATATTGCGCACCCGCTCCTGCAATTGGTCGACATTCTCAATCGTATAGGCGGCCGCATCGACCGGCTCCAAGATTTCCATGATGACTTTGCGGCGCAGGCGTCCGGTGTTGAGAAACACGGAGTGTTTGGGCAGCACCGTTAGCGCGCCCGAGAGCACGACCGGCACGATCTCCGCTTGCGCATTGAGCGCAAACTCGAATGGCCCACGCTTGAACTTACCCAGTTCGACAGCTTCTTGCCGGGTGCCTTCGGGCGCCAACGCAAAACACTCACCGCCCTCGATGCGTGCGATGGCATTTTCGTAAACCTTCATCACTTTATTGCGATTGCTGCGGTCGATGGGCAAGACTCCGCACATTTCCATGGCTTTGCCGAAGAACGGGACTTTAAAGAGCTCAACTTTAGCTCCGAAACGAAACGGCCTGGGGAAATATCCGTACAACACCGGGATGTCCGCCATGCTCGAGTGATTGAAGAGCAACAAAAATCCCTTGCCACCTTTACGCACGTACTGGCGGCCGCGCACGTCGACGCGCACACCGCCAAGCCAAAGCATCGGCCGCGGCCAAATGTAGTGCACGATCGGATTGAGTACCTCCTGGCTCCGCGTGATGTACGCCAGGACGACCACTATTACAGAAAGTACGAGCGTGTACAAAATGGTGAAAATCGCCACAAGAAATGCGCGCGGATAAGAGAGCCAGTCCAACAGAGATATAAGGGAGGTCATACTCTAGGAGATAGCCCAGGACACTCACACCACGCAACATTTTCGGCTGCGGTTTGGACTGAAGTTTCGCGTATAAAACGCCAAGAGGGGGCCCAAGTGCCGAAAAAAGTCACCGCTCACGCCGCGAGAGTATTGCTAAGTGTATTTGAGCGCTCAGTTTTATGGCATTTCGTTTGCTCTTTAGACGGCTGACGATTGGGATCACAGGGTAAAGCCATGCACGGCAATTGGTAAGACGAGGGAGTAGGTCTATGAAGCATTTGTTACTAGTACTCACGATATTAGGTTCAATTCAGGCGTTTGCCGACAAAGTAGAAGACCAAAGTACGGAAGTCGAAGCCGAGCAAATGGACGTCTACGATCAAAAGGCCATCGAGCAACAGGCCAAAAAAGAAACCGCCGCCCTCGAAGCGCAAAGTAAACAGCTGCAAGCCCAGATGGTTCAGTTACAGGCCGAGAGCAAGAACATCGGCTCGCGCATCGAGCAGCAACAAGCCTACTACGCGAAAGTCGCCAAGCTCTCCAAAGAGACTTCGGCTCAAGCCGCAAAGCTGCAGGCCCAACGCAATGCTTTGAAAACCCAGCTCGACACACTCCGCTCGAAAGTTTCGCAGTCGCAAAACCGTCTGCAAAGTGCCAATGAGCTGACTAAAAACCTAAATGGTGAAATTCGCACCGGTACGCGCGAGAAGTCGCAATTGGAAGCCCGCTTTCGCACCGCTGAGCAAAAGATTCAGCGTTCGCAACAGGAAATCAAACGTCTGCGCGATCGTCAGCGCCGTTTGAGCGAAGGCAATCGCGTTCTGCAGCAGAAAGTGGCGACGGTGGAACAACGCGCGCACACTGCGGACGACCGTTCACTCGAAGACGAAATGTAATTGTCGATCCTTAAGCACCGGTAACCTGGCGCAGGTTAAATGGGTTGACGGACAGGCGCCAAATTTTTACTGTCCAAGAATGCAGACCGCTTTTGAATCGACGATCATTTTCAGCGACGGCGCATGCACCGGCAACCCCGGGCCCGGCGGCTGGGCTGCGATCGTCACCACCCCAGATGGCCGCGTCACAGAGCTCGGCGGGCGCAATCCGCAGACGACCAACAACCGTATGGAAATCGTCGGCACACTCAAAGCCATGCAATCGCTCACAGCTCCGTATCCTTGGCCGGTCACCATTTACACCGATTCGACTTACGTCATTCGTGGCATCACCCAATGGGTTTGGGGTTGGCGCCAGCGCGGTTGGAAAAACGCCGAAGGCGGCGAAGTCTCCAATCGCGATTTATGGGAAGAGATGATGCGTGAAGTGGGCCGCCTCAAGCCGACTGCAATAGATTGGAAGTACGTGCGCGGGCACACCGGCGTTCCCGGCAACGAACGCTGTGATGAGATCGCAGTCGCGTTCGCCGCCAACAAGCGTGTCAATTTGTACCACGGCCCGTTGCTGGGGTACGGCGTCGCGATTCACGACCTGCCCGAAGATCAAGGCCTTCCCGAAATGCGTCCCAACGAGAAAAAAGCGCCGGCGTTTTCCTATCTCAGCTACTTAGGCGGCGTAGTCATGCGTCACAGGGACTGGGGCAGCTGCGAGCGCCGGGTGAAGGGCCAATCGGGCGCCAAGTTCAAGAAAGCCATGAGCGAAGGAGACGAAGCCGAAATCGTGAAAGGCTGGGGCCTGAATCCAAGTTCGACGGTAATCAAAGAATAGTCCGCTGCCGGCCTGCCTCGACTGACGTCGAGGATTGCCGATTCTCACCGTTCGCCCATACACTCGGGCGGGTTTTTTCCCGATGAATTCAATAGCTTTGAGCAAAGGACGTCATTTGAAGCGGTGGATGGAAAAACTGATTCAGCAGTTCGACTTTGATTGGGCTGAGAATCCCAACGGAGTCGGCGCCAAAGCGATGTCCATGAACGAGGACCGCGCCACTTTGCTGTTCGTCATCGACACCTTCAATAAACATTTGATCGAACTCGAAGGCCATCCCGTGCGCCAGGTGCGCGAGCAGCTCGACGGCTTCGCGCGCGAACTGATGGAGCCGCCTGCGGGCAATCTCGAGCGGGTCCTGTTCCGCTTCCGCCAATTTTTCTCCGGCTACCGCATCGAAGAAAGCGCTTATTTTCAAAAAACATTTGAAGATTTTCGTACCATCATTTGGGATTTCGTCGATCAGCTCGCTGAGGATTTGGGCGCCGAGCAACAAGAAGATTTCGAAATGCGGCAAAATCTTGAGAATCTCAAGGACGCCGTCGAAAGCAGCTCGATCGACCAGATGAAGAATCAGTCGCGCAAGTTCATCGACTGCTACATGGAAAAGCAGTTTAAAAAAGACAAGCGCCGCAACAGCCGCCTCAAGACCATCCGTAAAAATCTCAATGTTGTGAAAAAGCAGTTGCACGAAGCCAACGATCAGATGCGCACGGATCACTTGACCCAAGCTTTCAATCGCAAGAGCTTTGATGAATATTGCGAGCAGCATAAAAAACTCTTTCAAGTTTCGCAGCAGCCCGTCTCTGTGATGATGGTGGACATCGACTATTTTAAACGCATCAACGACACGCACGGGCACGCCGTTGGCGATTTTGTTTTGAAAGAACTTGTCGTTTCATTGAAAAAGATGTTCACGCGTGAAGCCGACATTATCGCACGCATTGGCGGCGAAGAGTTTGCCATTCTCCTCCCCGACTATCAGACTGACCATGTCGTGGTGAAGGCCGAGGAAGTTTTGCAGCGCATTCGCCACGAAGCCTACGTGCACGAGAACCGCGAGATTCGCTTTACGGTTTCCATTGGTATCGCGCAACTCACCCATGGGGAAGAGGTCGCCGCTTGGATCAAACGCGCGGACATGGCGCTGTACAATTCCAAAAACACCGGCCGCAACAAAGTCACGGTCGCTCCGGCCCCGCTCAAAAGCGTGGCTTAAGCGCGCTGCACTGAAATTTATTTTTTAAAACGAACACCCTGAGCCAACGTTTTCCCGTCGATCTTCAGGTCGGCGAAGAATTCTTCGCCGTCAAATAACGTGCCGGCGGTGATCTCGACGGCCAAACCAATGGGCGCACCTTTGCCGGTTTCGCTGGCTCCGCCATTGATACTGAGCGCCCGTCCAGCGCGAATCTCCTGACCTGAAATCATTCCGTCGAAGGTGGCGGAAATAAATTTGCTGGTGTCTGTGCTGGAGAGATCCGTCGGATCCAACTTCTTCGCGACCTGCAAATTGACCTGACCTGTATTGACGTAGGTGAAACTGATTTCGACGCTGGCCACTTCTTGTGCGGCGAATCCAAGCTTCGTCAGAATCGTGGAAATCAGCTCTGGCGACTGCACTTGGTCGGAGGCATACTGCCCAGCACTCAGTTGCGTGTAGAGGTCGCCATTGCTCATGGGCACGGCTCCGTCAACCTTGGCAAAGAAGTCTCCCGGGCAACCATTCGACTGAAACATATCGGCGCGTAGGCCGGTCGCGCAGCCATGATTTAAATCGTCGTTTTTAAGGCCAGCACACATGCCAGCTGTGGAATCGAATGAATGCTCACCTGTAGCGCAGCCATTTTGCGTAAGCGAATATTTGTGTTCTTCCTGTTTTTTAGTTTCCGGACAACCGGCCAAAAACGCGGTAAAAACGGCGGTGAGCACGACGTAGCGAACCATGGGTAACTCCTTCGCGGTCCAAGGACGATTCAACGTCCGGTATTTTTTGCGCGCCTAAGCCGTGTTTGGGCACCTGTTTCAGGCGTTAAATCCAAACCAGACGGCAGCCTTGCATTCATGGAATTGGATTGCAGCTTCCGCGCCTAAGCGCTTCCGAACTCGGCTGCGTAATTCACCCAGTGATAGGGGTTGGAATTCATCTCACGTGCCTCATCCCGAGGTATGCCAAAGCCTTCAAGTTGATTGATATGCAGGTATTCCTTCAGCCGCAAAAATGCCCGGTAACCATAACCCACCCTGCTAAACGGTCTGCGGTCCCAAAACCTAAGTTTGGACTTGCCCGGATTCCACCGGCTAACTCCGGTGATCGCCATAGCAATGCTCCCCGTAAGTGCGCGAATAAACGCCCGGTAGGTATGCCGATTGGCGAGCTGAATATGCAGATGAATATGGTTCCCCGCATTGGCGACGGAATGCAACCTTACGCCATAGCGGGTGGCGAACTTCGCAATCAATGCGTCCACTTTCGCACGATTCACCTTGCGCGCAAATGACCAGGTGCCTTTGGCTTGAGTAGAACGCAAAACAACGTGCATCGAGTTCTTAGTATGCAAAGGCCGGGGACGGGATCGCCCTGCACGAGTCTTCTGCAGCGATCCGCCATATTCAGACTTTTGAGATTTGATGAACCTTAATTGTTTCATGTGATCGACGGTATAAAATATGAAATTATCAGTGGCAACTCCCCTCTCTTTGGATGTGTTTTTCAGTTCCCAATTTTTAGTAGATTTCACTCTAATTCAACCGCAGCCCGGACGGCTGCGGTTTGCCACTCTCATGGACGGACAAGACGTGATGCCAATGGGATGAGGCTTTCGAGAGACGAAATATTCGGCAATGACGCTATCTCTGGCGCGACTGCTCAAGCATCGAGGTGCTTTTCTAAGAAGACCGTGTAACTGCCGGAACTCATCTCTACGACAGTCGCCTATAGTGAAGGCCACGGCATTCGTCCATCCATGAGATGGCTTTCCTCGCCGCCATCCGGGCGGCCGAGGGTGTAACCCTGGGGCCAGTTATTGAAAGGCAAAGAAGAAGAATCAAAATCAGAACCAAGTTCGCTCAGATATAGAGACGCTCCGGTCAACGTCTCAATATGAGACACCTGTTATTCCCCTAACTTCTTCTTGTATCATTCGACATCTGTCACTTGAGACATTTTCATTCAATCGAGCGCGGCGTTGTACGCGTCTTGCGACGATCGGCGTACGAGACAGTCGTGTGCGCAGTAGATTCACAAATTCCAATCCACTCAACACTCAAACAAATCTCATACGAGACACCAGATTCTACCGCTGTCAGGTTTCAACAGTCGAACGTATCGACACTGTCTAAAACGTACGCGCTATAAAGCTTCTGGGGTGGCGCCGGGCTTGCTCTTGTCTCCATTCAACCCAACGGTCATGAAAGGATTTATGACGATGAGAAATTTCAAGGAAGGAATACTCGCCTTCACTCTGGCTCTGGCGACACTGCTGACGTACTACGGTTTTCGCCACCGTCTCAAAGCACAGGAACGTAACCCGCACGTGGAAGAGCCGACTGCCAGTCACGGCGAGAGCGCGGATCCGCGACTCTCATTAAATTGGGGAATTGAAGAAGTGCACGCCCGGGCCGCATGGATGCGGCATAGAGGGTCCAAGGACGTGATCGTGGCGGTGATCGACACCGGCTGCGACGTGCACCACCCGGACTTGAGCGCCAGCATTTGGCGCAATCCAGGCGAGGATGGCCTGGACAAGAACGGGGTGCCGAAATCAGAGAACGGAATCGACGACGACGGCAACGGATTTGTCGACGATCTCCATGGATGGGATTTCGTGTCCTCGACGGCGGACGTCGCCGATGGACACGGGCATGGGACTCACATCGCAGGCATCGTCGGCGGCACCTCCGGCGTCGCACCCGGTGTGAGTCTTATGATTTTGAAATATTATGATACTGAATCGAGTGGCTTAGAAAATCTGCGCAACACCATCGCGGCCGTGAAGTATGCGGTGAAGATGGGCGCCGACGTGATCAACTACTCGGGCGGCGGCGTCATGCGCAGCCGCGAGGAAGAGGACGTCTTGCGCTGGGCCGCCAGCCAAGGCGTTTTGATCGTCGCGGCCGCTGGCAACGAAGGCATGAATTCGGACTTCTACCACTTCTACCCGGCCGATTACGGACTACCCAACATTCTCTCCGTCGGCGCCATCGATCGCGATGGACAGCTTTTGAAAATGAGCAACTACGGAGTCGGCACGGTCGACGTCATGGCTCCGGGACGCAACATCTACTCAACACTACCCAACGGTCAGCATGGCTACATGACCGGAACCTCGCAGGCCACCGCCTTCGCATCCGGTCTCGCGGCTTTACTTATCGCCAACGACCCACGCATGCGCAACCCCGCCTTACTGATCGAGCACATCGTCAATCATGTTTCGGAACGCACGAAATTAAAATATGTTAGCCGCTCGGGCGGAGTGATCAACGCACAGGACGCGCTCGAAGCTTCGGATATCGAAGTGGCTGCGGTTGGCCGGCGCCGGGCTCCGGCGCAAGCGAACTAGCAGAGAAGTATTAATTTGAACCGGACTTGAGTGCCGCAATCCCCGACTGAGGTTTTGGCCGTGCACACTGCTCGATCCAATCTCCATCTTTGTAGTGAGCATAGGCATAAAACCACTCGATCTTCGACGTCTGCTTGATAACGGGCGTCTGATTCGTCAGCGTGTCCGGCACGACGCCGTCGAGCGCAAAGCACCAGCCCCAAGCTTTCATTTCGGATTTGGAGATGATTTCGTTTTCCTGACCCAACCCTGCCAGTTCCGAAATCCCACCCTCGCTACCTTGAAAAGGGAGTTTGGTTTGGGTAAAAACCGCGATTGAAACTTTGCCGACAGTCGAGGGCAAGGGCTGCACCAACTCCAAATGGAGAAGATTCTTACCATCCTTCCCGGTCACTTCCATAACCACGGCATTGGCCGAAATTCCGAGGCTAGTCAGCGCAACCAGAATCAGATTGAATTTCATGTGCGTACTCCGGGAATGGGTTCCATGCCTGATAGCTATGAATTACGATTCGTTATGTCAATTGCCGAGTGTGAGACGCAGTATGCCACTTGACAAGAAATCGCGTCGCGCTCAATCTCCTGGCATCTGGAGGATAAAAATGAAAATCACATTAGCGATCGCGGCTACACTTCTCTTTACATTCGGCGCGTGGGCCGAGGATTCCGATGAAGTCAAAAATTGCCTGCAACATTGGGGCACCCATCCGTTTGGAAAAACCGAACCGCACTTCCGTACCATTTCTTCGAAAGTAAGAGTGATGGGTGTTGGAGGCGAGATCACCGACGCCGCGCATACCGATAAGCCCGAAATTATTTTGATCAAGCCAGCGGTGAACGTGATGTCAAAAAGCATTATGACCCTCAGCAACCCCAATGGCTGGTACTGCATGAAGGGAAAAGTCGACGTGATGGGAAAGACCGAGATCAACATCAACTGCACGGCTCATCTGGCTAGCTCGAATGACTCCGTCACGGTGGCCGGCAGTGACAACAACGAAACGGGCGTCACCGTGTTCGGCAAATCGGTCGTAAACAAGATCGGTTGTGCGACGAAATGACGGTCGCGGTTAAGCATATTCTAGTCGAACAAGAGTATGAAGCCCAGGATCTGATCAAGAAACTGGGCGAAGGCAAAACCTTCGAGGAGCTGGCGCAGTCGTTTTCCAAGTGCCCGTCGCGCCAACGCGGCGGCGATCTGGGACAATTCGGCAAAGGTAAGATGGTCGCACCCTTCGAAGAGGCCGCGTTCGCTCTACAGGTGGGTGAAACCTCACCCCCGGTACGCACACGCTTTGGCTATCATCTCATTCAGCGTTACAAGTGAAGCAAAAGCTACTCGGCATTCCCGACTTTCGCGTGATCCTGGCCGCCCGTGTGCTGACCGCTTTATGTCTGCAGTCGCAAGCGGTGATTGTCGGTTGGCACGTTTACGAACTCACTAAAGACCCGCTATGGCTCGGACTCATCGGATTAACTGAGGCCGTGCCCGCCATCGGCTTTGCGTTTCTCTCCGGCCACGTCGTCGACAATCACCGGCCGGCACGAGTGTATCGCATCGCCACTGCAATTCTAGCGCTCAATTCGGTCGCGCTCTGGTTGAGTGTTTTGCCGTCCGTTCCCCTTTCGGCACCTTCTCGCTTGGTCGCCATTTTTGCAGCTGTGTTCGTCTCGGGGGTCGCGCGCAGTTTTATGTCGCCGTCACTTTTCGCCATGCTTTCCAAAGCCGTGCCCAAACGCCTGCAGAGCGAGTCTTCGGCCTGGAATTCATGGGGCTTTCAAATCGCGGCGATTTGCGGGCCGGCCTTGGCTGGAATTCTTTATGGTACACTTGGTCCGGCGACCGCGTTTGCGTGGCCACCGCTGATGATTTTAACCGGCGTGTTGATCTTTCGTTTGCTCTCGCAAGACAGCGCAAACTTCCGCACCGAAGCCACGCGTGAACCCTTTGTTACGAGCGTCGTTTCGGGCATCCAGTTTGTTTGGCAACAAAAAGTACTTCTCTCCTCCCTCTCACTCGACATGTTGAGTGTGCTGTTCGGCGGAGCGACCGCGATCCTGCCTATGTACTCCGACCAGGTTTTACATGCGGGCTCGGTCGGGCTAGGGTTTCTGCGCGCTTCGATGTCCGCGGGCTCGGCGGTGGTTGCGCTCTATCTGGCGTTTCGTCCACTGCGTACGATCTCAGGCAGAATGTTGCTGTGGATGGTGGCCGGCTTTGGCGCCAGCACTTTGGCTTTCGCCTTTACTCAATCGTTCGCCGCCGCGTTTTTCTTTCTCGCTTTGGCGGGAGTGTTCGACGGCGTCAGTCTTGTTATCCGCAACACCATTCTGCAACTCCTAACACCCGACCCTATGCGCGGGCGCGTCTCGGCGCTCAGTCTAATTTTTATCACGTCCAGCAACGAAATAGGCGCGTTTGAATCGGGCCTAGCAGCCCGGGTTCTTGGCTTGATCCCCTCTCTGATATTCGGTGGCGCCATGACTTTGGCGATTGTAACCGGAACGGCCTGGCGCGTTCCCGAGCTCAGACGCACCAAAATCCGTCCCGAATAGTCCTTGGCCCACCCGATCGAGAGGCGTAAACTCCGAAGTAGCGGAGGCCGCACATGTACCATACCCGGCACCTTACAAACGCCATATTCACCACTACGGTCACAGCCGCCGCCGTGATTGCGTTCTCGTTTACATCCATTGGTCATGCCGAATGGAATGCCAAGAAGTTCAAAAAACCTTCCGCCACTGAGCTAAAAAAGAAACTCACGGCCATTCAGTTTTCTGTTACCCAAGAATCCGACACGGAACGCCCCTTCGCCAACCCGTACTGGGATCTGCACGATGAAGGGATTTTCGTCGACGTAGTTTCCGGGGAGCCGCTGTTTAGTTCAAAAGACAAGTACGACTCCGGCACGGGTTGGCCCAGCTTCAGCCGCCCATTGGTCGCGGCGAACATCGAGACCCGATCCGATAAATCCACGGCCTCTGAACGAATCGAAGTGCGCAGCGCACATGCGGGCAGCCACTTGGGCCACGTATTCGACGACGGCCCGCCACCTTCAGGGCAACGCTACTGCATGAATTCGGCGGCACTACGCTTTATCGCGAAAGATAAACTGCAAGCGGAAGGCTATGGCGAATTCGCCGGACAGTTCTCCCAAAGCTCAGGCAAAAAGAAATTGATCTTGGCCGGCGGTTGTTTTTGGTCGATGGAGCGGGTGTTTGAGGACTTGAACGCAGAAGGCATTTTGGATGTGCAATCTGGGTACACCGGCGGGCACAAAGACAATCCGACCTATGAGCAAGTCTCCGAGGGCAGCACCGGCCATTATGAAGCCGTTCAAATCACCTATGACCCGAAAAAAATCAGTATGGAACGCCTGCTCGAAGTCTTTTGGCTGAATATCGACCCGTTCGATGCCAGCGGCGAATTCTGCGATAAGGGACCTGAGTATAAAAGTGCGATCTTCACCGATGGCGAGGATGAAAAACGTATCGCGGAACAGTCGCAAGAATTCGTCAAGAAAAACGCCAAAGAAAAAGGCAAGATTTACACGCAGATTTTGCCGGTCAGCCGATTTTTCCCCGCTGAAGATTTTCATCAAAACTTTCACAAGAAAAACGCGGTTCGATATCAAGCCTACAGAGTCGGCTGCGGCCGTGACAAGCGCAGCCAGGAGATCTGGGGCGACAAGTACAAGCACTAGGGAGCCAAAATGAAAATTAAGTCCAACGTAGCTTACTTCGCCTCGCTTGCCATAGCCGCCATCGCACTCACCGGCCCCGCCCAGGCAAACGCCTTTTCTTACGGCGATTTCTTCCTCAATCCAAGTGTCAGCGTCGGCTACAATTCGCAACAGGGAACCGTCATGCGCTTTGGCGTCGATGCAGGCATGCACCTGGGAAATTATTTGCATGCCGGAGTCGGCGGATTCTACGGCGCCGGCAATCATCCGGAACATGACCGTGAAATCGGCGGCGGCCCGTTCGTCGGTCTCGCCTATCCGGTCTTTGATTTTCTAACCCTGCAATTGCGCGAAGACGTCGACTACGTCGATGTGCGCTTGCCCATCACCACCGGCAACCCACCCGAGGTAACGGCGCACGAAACTCGCTATGGCGTGGAATCGGCCACTTCCGCGGGCGCGCACTTTTCCTTCGGTCAGAGCTTTGGAATCTCCGGCGGCTATAGAATGGTCGTGGGCCTCAATCGCAGTGACATTGCCAAGGGCCGTTCGGGTCCATACGCCGGCGTGTCGATTGGATTCTGATGCTGCCGGAATTTTGCCCAAAAAAAAGCCGGCTTGTTACAGCCGGCTTTTCAAACTCAATATTAAAATGGAGTCTTAGCGTCCGCCGCGGCCCCAGCCGCCGCCGCCGCCACCACCGCCGCCACCGCCGCCGAAGCCGCGATTTTCACGGGGAGCCATCGGCTTCGCTTCGTTGACCGTAACGTTACGGCCTTCAAAGGGAGTGCCGTTCAACTTGGCGATTGCCTGTTGAGCTTCGTCGTCCGTGGACATTTCCACGAAGCCGAAACCTTTGCTGCGTCCGGTGTCGCGATCCGTGATGATTTTCACAGAATCAACGGTACCGTAAGCCGAGAAAACGCTGGTCAACGACTCTTCAGTCGTCGAAAACGGAAGATTGCCGACATAAAGTTTTTTACCCATAGAACCTCCTTAAGGCCTGGTCGCCGCTTCGGAGGACCTGAGCACTATGCCCAAAAGACTCGAAACAAGCAGAACTTTGTTGGACATACACCTAGCAAATCGGCGTGAAATTTCAACTGGAGAGTTCAAATAATTTAACCTTTTGGCCCGCCATTCCGACTGTGGGCCTAACTTTACATGGGGTCGGGGCTACGCCATGATCGCCCCATGAAAACTACCCTTCGATGCCACTGGGTTGGCGAGGATCCCCTTTATATTCGTTATCACGACGAGGAATGGGGCATTCCCGTGCACGATGACCGTAAGCTCTTTGAATTTTTAGTCCTTGAGTCGGCTCAAGCCGGCCTCAGTTGGATTACAATCCTACGCAAACGGGAGAATTACCGGAAGGCGTTCGCCGCATTCGACCCTGTAAAGGTCGCCCGTTTCGACAAAGCCAAAGTCCAAAAGCTAATGGAAAACGCGGGGATTATTCGCAATCAGGCCAAAATCCGGGCCGCCATCAACAATGCCGGGCGCTTCTTGGAGGTGCAAAAGGAGTTCGGTTCATTTGCGAATTATATATGGAGCTTTGTGGGCGGTAAGCCGCTGAAAAACAGGCCTAAGAAGCCGGGGCAAATCCCCGCCACCACTGAAATTTCGGACCGCTTGGCGAATGACCTTAAGGCCCGCGGATTTAAGTTTTTGGGGTCGACTGTGATGTACGCGCATATGCAGGCGACAGGGATGGTGGATGACCATCTCTCGACCTGCCATCGGGCCCGGGGGCGGGCCTGAGCACAGGCCCACCGCCCACCCTTCACCATTCAAAACCCGGAGCAGCCCCGTTAAAGTACTCCTCCACACGCCGACGATGCCCCGGCCAAAGATCCGCTGGCAAATCCGCAGGCGTAAAGAACTTCACCTCCGCAATCTCCCGCGCATCAGCCGCACGTGGCTCGCCTGTGAATTCTTCGACTACGTAGGCGGCCACATGATCCAGCCGTCCATCGCGCCGATTGAGGTACAATCCAAACAAGCGCGGATTCATAGCTTCGATCGCGCATTCTTCGCGCAATTCGCGCAACATACCGGCGCGAAACGATTCGCCGCGATCGACGCCTCCTCCTGGCAAATACCAGCCCTTTGAATAGGTGAGACGGACCAGCAAAATCCCTCCGTCACGCACGACCAAAGCGCGCGTGCCGAGTGTCACTGGTGCGCGCACCCTCCGGCGTAATCGCTCCCACCAAAAATAACATCGATACAGAAACCGCATCACTTCACCTTCGCTTGAGCATTGCGCATGCGGATGATCGAGTACTGCACGGTCGACGCGACCACAGATTCTTGGAGCGGCCAAAGGTTGGGTAAAAAGCGCAGCTTGTAGCCCTCCGCCGCAATCCGCTCAATCACATTCACTTCCTCTTTCACCGATAGCGGACGCACTGCCGCACGCGAAATGTAGTAACCCGCAACCGAGTCGAGCGAGCTAAATGTCGCGGCTGGAAGCTCATAAACAAAAAGCCGCGCACTGCGCACCCTTTCGTACCATTGCATCTCAATGGCAATAAGCTTCTCGACTCCATCTGCGAAAAAACGCTTGGCATCTTCGACGCTGGTGGCGGGTCCGCGGCGCAGAGTTACGCGCGGACATTGGCGCGGCAAAAGGTAGTGCGGAAGATGATCGTGGTCGATGGCCCAAACGGCATCGCCAGTCACGCCCGCCTTTGGAGTGAGGGGCGCTCGTGGCGTAAATATTTCGATTTTAGGATCTTCGCTGACGTGAAACAGCCGGGTCATGCCCTAATTTTGCGCCGAAAGCCCCGCATAGATCAAGCTGCCACCTTTGAGGCGTTTAATGAGCTCATCGCGATCGGAGTTGGCGACGGCCGGGCAACCCCAGCTGCGGCCCTGCACGACTTCGGACTCTTGCACGTAGTCCGCTTGGTGAATCACGATCGCGCGCGCTCGCACATTGGAATTGGTGCTCGAGAGCCCGTCGAGGCGCAGTGAGAGGCCGTGTTTTCCGTTGTAGGTCTCAGCCGCCATCATCATTCCCAGCGACGACTGCTCGGAGCCGGAAACGTTGCTAAATAAGGTGGCGTAGCCGTTACCGTCGGGGTCGCTGCCCTTACCATGCGCCGTATGTATGGCCCAAACCGAGCCCGACTTCATATCAATGATAAAAAAGCGCGCCTTGGTCGAGCGCAGGCTGTAGTCGATCACGGAGAGGTAATTCTGGTTTGCGATACTGGAAAGGTGCGAATCAAAGTAAAGCACCGCCGTCTCCAATAGTTTCTGCGGCACTATATGGTTCGGATCCAAATACTGGTATTTAGCCAGGGTTTGCACACGCACGTTAAGTGGAGTGGGGGCCGAGGGCGCGTCGGGTACGGTTTGCACAGTGCCGCCCGAATTCGGTGGCGGTTCTGCGCCTACGCTTTCAGATTGAGGATCATCGGGCAAGTGCGCTCCACCGATTGCCTTTCCGCAGCCGACGAGTGGCAAGGATATGGCCAAAAGCAGAGTTGAAAGTCTAAGCAGATGAATACGCATGGTACCCCCTGCATGATTTTTCGGCAGCTTGAGGTCCGGGCTGTATTGAACTGCGAAAAATCAGGACGCCTGGAAACTAGCGTCCCTAGACCTTCTGCGGGCTTTCAATCCCGCCGATATTGATTAATTTTTAGGGTTTCAGGCTGAGATTAGCCGCCAGCTGCGGTGGCTTCACCGTACGGATCGGCATCGCGGCTATCCGTGCCGCCAGGCCCTTCGCCTTGCGGATGAGTGATGAACGGCGCGCACACGGCCGCTTCGACCTTGGTCATCGTGACGGTGTGGTCCGCATCCGCCTCACCCACAGCAACGAAGCGCTCACTGCGTGGATCGAGGGGCTCATACTGTGCCGCAAAGAGTTCGCCGAGACGCATCTGCAACTTTACCGAGTCACCCGCGGCAGGCTTACGCAGACCAGGAACATTCTCACCCGCTGCGAAAATCAACTGCACTTGGTTCTTGGCGTTGCCGTCATCACTGATTTGGCAACCCGAGCGGATGTCGCAGCTGATGCCTGAGACTCCGGTGGCATGCGAGGTATCCCGAGTCATGATCAAATCACCGAACTGCCTTTGTTCATCCCAATTTAGCAACACGCGCACGTCACGGCGATCTTTGTCGTCAAACGAAAGCTTCGCCTCGGGCGCTTCGTAACAAGTCGCACGCGCCGGACTTGCAACAGCCAATAGCGAACTCAAAAGCAGGGCTGATTTCAAAATCGTCTGTTTCATATTCCCCATCCCTCAGTGTCTTGCACGTACTCGATTATGATTAACCGTCGTATTGCCGTCGCGATAGGCGCAGACTAACCCGCCGCCCGAAATTTTGTCATAGATATCGGCCTTGTCTTTGTAGTTAACTGCCGGGCAACCGTGACTGCGGCCGCCATTGGGGGCATAGTCGGCCGGGTGCATGAATATGGCGCGGTTACATTCTTGGTCGTTACTCGCTTCGAGACCTTGAAACATCAACTTGTGGCGGCCGTGGCTATCGTATAGCTTGCGGCCCCTGGTATCCCTATTAAAAGTCGCGAGTGAGCAGCCTAAACTCGAAGCGTTGGTGCCGCCCTCGTTTGAGAAAGCGCGGGCAAACCCGCCGCGCGCGCCCGAGCCCGAACCGTGCATGACCTGGTGAGCGGTGATCGTGCCGTCACGCAGATTGATGATGAACATGCGCTTGCGCAATGACGACTTGTCGTAGTCGATCACGGCGATATGGTCCTGGTTGGGAATCGCGCTCTGGTTGGCTAAAAAAGTGGCGAGAATCTTACGCAATTTATTTTCCGGCAATCCCACTTCTTGGGCCTTGGCTTTCAGCGCGCGGAACGTAACGGTCACTGTGCGTTTGTTGACCGGCAACCGGCGCATTCGGTGCCAGTCGTAACGGCAAAGGTTGCTGCCATGCCCATTGCGATAGAACATATCCGTGCGGTGAAGGCCCGGGAGTGCCCCAGGATAAAGGGTTTCAATATCACGAAAATCCAAGCGGCCATCGTTGCGCGAACTCAGGTGTACAGGCGGGGCATCGTGGCCGCCCGTATTGGCCGCGTCGGCGGGTGCAGCCGGCAAACCGGTGTCGTCCGCTTGCGCCTTGAGCGCGCTGGCTAGGGCCGAAACAAGAGTGGTCATCAAAATAAGGGTCTGGATTGTCTTCTTCACGTAGAGCCATAATTGCAACCCCCTCGCCGCCTCAAAGGCCATAAATTGGATTTCAGCCCGGCCTCCGGAAGGTGGGCTCATTTTTGCCATTCCAGGGCATGACGGTTGTCAGAATTTACGACAGTTTGGGCACAGCGAAATTTGGGAGGCTCGACGCTTTCCTTGAGTGAATCGTTAAGGAGCTTGGCGGTCAAATACGAGCTGGAGATCGGAGTCGGCAAAAACCGACTCCGGCGTAACGGTCCGTTGGACCACTGGAATGGAGCCTCCAAACCAGCTCTCGAAGAAACTCTTGATTTCCGCATAATCCGCCGGCGGCAGCTCGCGCTTGCCACGGTCCATGACGTCGCCAAATGTTTCGAGGCGGCCGATTTCGGGCGAGCCGGGAATTTGAGCAAAGATGTCGTGAACGAATTTGGAGCAAAATTGCAAACCGGAATCGTAATCAAATTTCTGTTGGTAAACGATGCCCATGCGCTTTTCGCCTTCACTTTTCAGAATCGCCAAGTCGCCCGCGCTCAACCCATTCCAGCGTGCGGCCGCGATTTCGCCGGGTACGGCGCGCGCGACGAACGCGCATAGCTCCGTGCGCGTCGACAGCGGCACTTTGCTCTCATAAACGGTCCACTTCCCGCTCGCATCTTGCAGGACATAGGCCGTGTGCGCGACCCAAGTCATGGTGGCGCGTGCGACGTACTTGAACAGCTTGCTGTTTAGCCCTATGAACAAAAGGTCGCCCGAATGCAATTTACTTTTGATTTCGTCGCAGGTGAGTGGAGTCGCGGCGGCGGCAGTGGCGGCAAAAAAGACCGTGGCAAAAGTCAAAGTGCGAAGCCAGCGCATGAATTCCCCCTTCGAATGCAATACCAGGTGACAAAAACACCAACCCTGGCTGTACTGCAAGTAAATCATGCGCATCTTTCACCATCTTTATTTTCGAGTCTTGATCGCGACTATCTCCGGGGCCGCACTCGGCGCACTGGCCCCTGAATGGGGCGTAGCGCTTCAGCCACTAGGCGAAAGCTTTATCGCACTTGTCAAAATGATCATCGGTCCGGTGGTGTTTTGCACGGTCGCGCTTGGAATTGGCGGAGCAGCCAATATGAAGAAGGCTGGGCGCGTGAGTGCAAAAGCGCTCGTGTACTTTGAGGCGGTCTCGACCGTGGCGCTAATTTTAGGTTTAGTCGCGGTGAATGTATTGCGACCCGGCGCAGGCTTTCACGCCGTCGCGGCATCACTAGACGCCGGGGCGGTGCACGGGTTCACGGAAAAAACCGCGCAGACTTCACTGCCCGCCATTTTGCGCGGTACGATTCCCAATACCTTTGCCGATGCCTTCACACGAAACGGTTCATTGCTGCAGATTTTGTTGCTCGCCGTGCTTTTCGGTTACGCGCTCAATGTTTGCGGCGAGAAGGGCCGTAAGGTGGGCGACTTTCTCGATCCCTTGTCGCGTGTGCTTTTTCAAATCGTGCATCTGATCATGCAATTCGCACCGATCGGCGCTTTCGGCGCGATGGCCTTTACCATTGGTAAATATGGTGTCGAAGCGATGGGACCATTGGCCGCGCTAATGGGTACGTTTTATTTGACCTGCGCGGTTTTTGTCGTGGGCGTTTTGGGGTTAGTCGCATGGCTTGTCGGCTTCAATATTTTCCGCTTCATATTCTACATTCGTGAAGAGCTGCTGACGGTGCTGGCGACTTCCAGCTCCGAAAGCGCCCTCGTGCCGCTAATGGAGAAGCTGGAAAAGCTAGGCTGCTCCAAACCGACGGTGGGATTGGTCGTGCCTGCGGGCTATTCTTTCAATCTCGATGGCACCAATATTTATCTCACGCTGGCGGCTGTCTTCGTGGCGCAGGCGCTCGACATCGACCTCTCGCTGCATGATCAAATCACGCTTCTACTGGTCGCGGTCCTCACTTCAAAGGGAGCTTCCGGCGTCACCGGCGCGGGTTTTGTTACACTCGCGGCCACTTTGAGCGCAGTGCCTTCGGTGCCGGTGGCGGGATTGGCTCTGATTTTGGGCATTGATCGCTTCATGTCGGAAGCGCGGGCTTTAACTAATATTATAGGTAACGGCGTCGCGACCTTGGTGGTCTCGCGCTGGGAAAATGAACTCAACATCGGCAGTTTACGCCGGGAATTGCTGGCTGGACCATGAAATGGATGTTTTTGCTCTTCCCCCTGTTCGCACATGCCATGGATGACGGACAAATTCGCGTGAAGATTGCGAATGTCCGCTCGGATAAAGGCCATCTGTTGATCTCGGTTTTTGACAGCGAGAAGGGCTGGCCCATGCATCCAACAAAGGCCGTGCGGGTGGCGCGCATGTCCGCCAAGACCGGTGAAATGAGTAAGAACTTCTCCGGCCTCAAGCCCGGCCGTTATGCGGTCGCCATGATCCACGATGAAAACGACAATAAAAAATTGGACAGTGATGACAAAGGCGCACCCACCGAAGGCTTTGGATTTTCAAACAACCCCAAAGTGCAGAACGGAGCGGCCGGCTTTGATCAGGCGGCGTTCGAGATGAAGCCGCCGGCTGCTGAGGTAACGGTCAAACTCAATTATCTTGAGCGGCCATGAGTGGCGGCAAGAACATCCGTTTCGACGGATCAAAGGGCACCTCAATCTTGAAAGGCATGCCCGTCGTCACGACCGGACCGAAGTGATCGATCGGTGTGACACGAATCCGTGCCCGCTGAATCGTGGGGTCGTAGGAAATCTCAATAATGCGTCCCGCGAAGCTACCGACATTGACCGGATCCTGCGCCAGCGAGCCGATTTCCAATAACTGCTCAGTCAACGGATCGGTCAGGGAAGGGACGTAAACGTTTTGCTGCAGCAGAAACGAAATGTAGGAAGTTTTGAAACAGACCGAAACATCTTGGCCCAGTTTCAGCTGGCGAAAGGCGAGGACATCGGCGCCGGCCTTGGGCGCGATCGCGAGAACAAATACCATTGAGAGCATTGCAATTGTCGATTTCACTGGTCCCCCACTTCTAGTGGGAGGTCATACCACCGGCAGCCAGATTACTCCAAGACAGCGATATCTTTTGTAGAGACGCCACGGACTCTACAGCCGTGACGCGCCGTTCTCAGCGCCAAATATCGGTGATCGCGACGGCACTGGCGTCGTCTTTGCCCAAGTTGCCCAAAGCGAACTCGTCTTCAATCGTGCGTAGTAGCCCAATGTGCGTATAGGCATTGGCGCTGGTGGCACCGGCACGCACACTGGGACCAAAGAGCGCAGTGTAAACGCGATTTGGGTATCCGCCGCCGTTCTCGTCGAAAGTGACTACGAAGAGCGTGTCCTTGGTGAAGTTCGGGTCATTTAAGAGAGCTGAAAATTTGCTCGACAGCCAGCTATCGGCAAAGCCGACACCCGTGTCGTGTCCGTCGTTGTCGAGATTGGGCACGTAAAGCGAATAGGCCGGTAAACTTCCATTGGCGACGTCGATGTCGAATTGGTCGGTGCCGACGATGCGGGCGCAGCGCGCGGGATCGTTTTGCACATTTGTGAAGCTAATAAACGGATTATGTTTACGAACGTAGCCGCTGCGCGAACCTTTGAAACAATTCCCAGGATATCCTTCGGCATAAATCTTCCAGCCGAGGCCCTTGGCCTCGAGCAAATCGCCGATATGCTGGCCCGACAAGTTGACGTTGAAATCGTGATTGATTCCGTAGGTACTGCCCGCAATCATCGCAATGTAATTGCCTTGCGAAGGATGAGTCGCAGCTTCAAAGTTGGTGAGCAAAGCTCCCCGGCTCGCAAGATCGGTCAAGAATGGCTGCGAAGTGGCAGCTGCGAAATCGGTGTTTTCTAGTACGACAACTACAACTCGCTTGAAGTGCGGAGGAGTAGCATCCGTACGCACCAAGACAAACGCGAGTGCGATTAAAATTCCCACCGAGAAGCGTGATAGAACTGCCGACAAGCGATTGTGGTCCATGCATTCCCCTTGACTAAATGCCCCTAGATTCAAATTGAACCCGCGTAAAGCATTGCGAAGCCGGACGCGGATGTCCAATTATTATTTACCAACACGAGACCTACCGCAGGCTGCTAGCTGACCTGCAGCGGAACCTTAATGCATCTATTCAGTGGTCCTTGCGGTACAGCGGGTGTGCGGTTTCGGACGGTTCAATCGTCTGCTTGAACCCGCTCGAGTCGCGCCCCTCGCGGTACTTGGCGCTGCTCATGTACACGAATGCCCGAGCCTGCATGGTGTCACTCATCGGAGTATGATCGGCTAAGGCATTCCAAGGATTAAAGCGCATGGCCTCGCACTGTTCGTTTTGGCCCTTGCTGTCAAAGTCGGCCTTTTGTTTGGGCATCCATAACTGCGCCACCAGTTCAGGTTTGGACTCCTCTGGCGTCCACTCATCCAAGCCATCTTCGACCGAAGTTTGCACAGGATCAGTTTGGGCTTGAAAGAATATGTTGTAACAAATGTCGTACTTTTCGGTCATTTTGCCGAGGTACGTGCGCCCATAGTCAGCGTAATTTTTTTTATTGATGTGCTTGTCTACGAAACTGAACTTTTTCATCACGTCGGCATCGGCCAGATATTTTGAGTCCGGGCACGGTTGAGCAAAGAATTTCACCGGCGCCATTTTGCCCGACGCATCCGTGCCCATTGAAATCGGGACTCCACTCCAATATTGAATTCCCGCAACGTTGGCGATCCAACTCTTATTGAACTTGAGGTCCGCCAATATTTTAGCCAGCCAAAAGCGCGAACCCACGAACTCAGCAGTCGACAGCATGCCACCCGCCGTCGCTTCCGCGAACTCAATGAATGTGGTCGGATCCGGAGTGGTCGCTTTGGGTTTATTGGTCATCAAGAAGTCTTGCGTTTTGCCTTCGAACACCAAACCACCGAACGAAGCGCGTGCTCCATCGACCCCGAGCACCTTGAGCGCCATTCCACGCGGTTCCACATTCCAATCGCCTTGGATCAAACCCGAACCATTGGAGAAGCGGGTCCAGGTGTAGAAGTCGCGCTGCTGGGCAAACACGCCCACACGGGTCCACGCCGGCCGCTGCGCGGGATCGTTCACGACCAGCTTGCCGTAAAGACAACCATGGGCTTTGGCGTGAAATCCACGGTGCACAAACTTGCCGTCGGCTTCGGGGTGCGCATGTAGGGCCATGTTTTTCCGTTGCACGACATTGATCCGCTCGCCGAGTTGGCGGAACTGCTCCATCTCGCCGTCGCGGTCACACTGCTCGTGCATTCCCAATTTGACCAAGGCTGCTGAACCGGCCTGCTTGCAGTAAAGGAAGGGTTGGTGCATGGCCGTTTCATCTTCTTCAGTCGAGTTCTTGTACTTCAACTTGAGCGCCATGGCCTGGTTGCGATCCAAGCCAAACTCCTTCATAAAATCGACGAATTCATTGTCTGGCAGTGCCGCCAATTGGTGCGCCGCGCTCGGCTCGCGCGCGGGCTCGGCCGGCGGCGCGGCAACGGGGGGCGGACTCGCGCATCCGACCGCAATCAAGAGACAAGTGCTCAGCACCAGCTTGCTGGAATTCATTGCAGACTCCTATTTGCTATATTTTTTCGCTACTACATCATATTCGGGCTGCCACGGACGGAAGGCGTTGCGCACACAGCCCGTTCTCGGAATCGGCTGCAGCTTGCCCTTTTTCCAAGTGGGGATGCACTGGGCTCCGCCGAACTTGGAGATCAGCTCGGGATAGTGGCGCGCAATCACATTGATCATAGTCTGTTTGTTTACCCAGTCGATACCAAACTGAGTGTAGTACTGCGCGGTGAAGTAGTCGGAATAGAATGGATCGGCCATCAAGCGCCGCGAAGCCATGAGCGCGAAAATGTAAAACGGCGTATTGCCGAAGGCGAAGCCGGCAAAGCGATCTTTTTCCGCGAGCGTGCCCACGATCAGGTCGAGTTTGTTGACATCGCCCTTGTATATCTCGTTGAGCAGTTTCACGTCCTCTTTGTCGTCGGTGAGGTCGTCGAACGTCGTCAGCTCTTTCAACCGCAAAGCTTTGCGGAAGGCGTTGTAGCGCGGGACATTGCGCTCGCGGTCACGCAGCACGTCGACTGCGCCCATATCAAGATCACTGGCATTGCCTTCATCGCTGGAGACGCCGGTGTTACGTTCGGCGTGAACGTGTTGCAGAAAGCTCGGGTAGTTGTGCAGCACCAGCCCACCGGGGTGGCCTGTGCCGAAGCCGTACATCCACTCGAGCGCGGAACTTTGAGCGGGGAACAAACCCGGGACTTTGCGAAAAGCCAGGTTGCTCACCGGCTCGCGCGCCAGCGTGGTATTCTGCAAGTCTTTGCGCGCCACGAATTCGGGCAAGAGGGGGTGCATGCGGTACACGGCGACGAATTCTTCAGTCAGCGTGAAAGGCACTTCATATAAGTTGAGTGTATTTACGCCAGTCAAACCCGATACGGCGTGGGCCAGGCGCGGATTGACGTTGGCGAGAATCTTCTCGAGGAACGCGTTGTGTACACCGAGCGATTTGCCGATACCAAACCAATTGGAATACATGCCCACGTGCAGAACTTTGTTGTCGAGCAGAGCCGGGGTCCACTCCACGGTGTGAATCTTGGCGATCAGTGCGGCGTTGATCATACGTGCCGTTTGGAAAATCTGCTCCGCGCTCCACGTCGGGTTGTTGATTTGGAGCTGCTTGGCGATGTCGTTGTGCTCCATCGCGAACAGTGAGTGGATCATATCCAGGCCGAGCCACCAATTGTCATTGAATCCCGTGATCGGCAGATTTTCACTGTCATAGTAAAGGTGGCGATTCTTCATATCGACGGCGATAAAGCCCAGCGTCCCCGGATCAGCGTCGTAAGGCGCACCCGTTTCGGGATTGGTACGCACGCGCACGATCGTGGCCTCGTCGCTGCCGTAAATATGCGAAGCATCCCACCAGTGGGTCACATGATTGCGGAAGGTTTTGCTGTAACCGTTCGAGGCGGTGGAAGGATCGGCGTCGGGCTGAGTGCGCGGAATCGTGACTCCGTGGGGAAACACGGTGTCACCGGCAACGGGCGGCACCACATGTGGGTTTGGATCGTGATTGACATTTTTGCCGTGCGTGAACCAATCGTGGTTCTCGGCTTGCAGCCAGGCCGCCGCCAGCACGTTGATGATATCGGCTTCGCGCGTTTGTGGAATTCCCAAATGCGTTTTGCGGGTAAACAGCTTTTGACTGATCAAGCGCGGATTCGGCTCCATGATGTCGTTGGACTCTTCCGCATTGCTGACCGCAGGCGAAACATTGCGGCCGAAGCGCTGGTGATTGTCGCCCACCCGCGGCTGATTGGCGAAGCGGCTGGAGTCGCGCTGGGCCTCAAATGTTAAATTAGGAAGCTTGTCGTAGCCGTAAAAGTAGCAGTTGCCGGTCGCAGTTCGGTGCGGCACGGCCATTACGCTGGCGCAATTGGTGGTCTGATCGGCATCGACTCCGGTGTCAAAAAGATTGTACATCAGCAAGTCCATGCGCTCGGTCGACAGCTTGTGCAGGAACTCCATTTCCTTGGAAGGAGCGATGTAGGCCGATACGCCCACGACGTCGATCAGCTCGAGCGCTCCGCCGCCATAGTGGTAGCTGAAGTTGCCTGGAATGCCGAGATAACCTTGCAGAGCCTTCTCGCGTCTCGCCGTCTCGAAGTCGTTGATTTTGTCGCTGATGAAGCCGGAAACTTCGCGCTTGCCGGTGGCAGGCGGCGTTTGATTTTGAGACTGAGTCGCGCAGGCAACCAGTGCAAAAAGAGCCGCCGACGTAAGAACCCGCTTCATGCTCAGCCTCCAACCACGCAATATTTCGGACAATTGAATTTGCTTGCCTGATTTTAACTTTGCGGCGCGGACAAAGACACGCGCTCACTGGCGTATCAATATAAACCTCGACCTAGGTGAGCGCGGG
>JAYWAE010000365.1:0-3721 GCA_043782715.1 Pseudobdellovibrionaceae bacterium
CGGCTCAGCCAAGCGGGTGGCCGGCGCCGGTGAGCAACGCGATTTTGCGTTGAATTACTGCGAATAGACATTCCCAGCATTCCGCGTTCGCGCTGACCGGCCTGTTCCCAGGCCGGTTTTTTTATTTTTGCAATGCCGTAACTTTTGAACCCCGACGCGGGTTACTTCATTGAAAGGTGACAACGCCACACCCGTAGGTTTAGCTGGTGAAAGTGAAAAATCACGATGCGGACTACGAGTTGATGCAGAGAGTGGCGCGCGGAGAGCAACCAGCCTTTCGCACCCTGTACGATGGACACAAAGCTAGGGTGTACGGAATTTGTTTGCGAATGATGGGTAAGGGCAGAGGGGCGGACGATATGACTCAAGAAGTTTGGCTGAGAGTGATCAAAAACGCGAATATGTACCGGCCAACAGGAACGTTGGCCGCCTGGTTGTCCCAGCTCACCCGCAATGCATGCTTAAACGAAATGAGAGCGGCGAAGCCGGAGGATTTTGTGGAAGATTTGGAAAGCATCGCGGATAAGAGCCAGAGTATGGACGCAGACAGCCCGTTTAAGGGCTTGACCGACAATGAGGAGTTGGAGCAGGCGTTTCAGGCTTTACCGTCGCAGCAGCGCGCGGTCTTGTTAATGGCGGTTTACGAAGAATTAAGCCACAGCGAGATCGCCAAAGAACTCAATATTTCCGTGGGCGCGGTCAAACAGCTCATCGTGCGCGGCAAAGAAAACATGCGTGCGCACTTTGCGGAGAAAGCATGAGTTTTTTCGAGAAAGACCCGCCACCCGAGCTCGATGCCCGTGTCATGCGGGCTGCGGGGGAGGCCCTTGCCGGAAATCGCAAGGCGTTGAGGCGCCGGAGCTTTCTGCAATGGTTTCTGGTGCCCTCGTTTACCACGGCCGCGATTTTACTTTCGCTGCGTGCGCGTAAAGAAGAGGTGCCCAACGCCCAACTGGCCGAGTTCGCGGACTGGGACGAGGTGGCCGAACAGGATTACGCCGCGATCGAGGACTTGGAAATCGGCGAGGACTTGGAAACTTTGGAAAATTGGGAGGACGCATGAGCGACACAGAAGACGATCCCCAGATGCTGGAAAACTTGGAAATGTTGATGAATTTCGAAATGCTCGCGGACGAAAGTACCTCGGTTGAAGATTTGGAAAAGATGGACAAGGCCGATGGCCCATCCGAAACCGGGGTCAAACCTAAAAATGGGGGCGCGTAATGAAACGGCGTGAATTCTTAGCTTTGCTCGGTGGCTTGGCGCTAGCTGCAGGCCGGCCCGCACAGGCGCAGGACTCCGAGGCGCGTAAGCGTTGGGAGTCCATGACTCCCGATCAAAAAGCCAAACTGCGCGAGCGTTGGCAGAAGTTCAAATCCCTGCCGCCCGAAAAACGCGAAAGCGTCAAAAAAGCCTTCGAGCGCTATCGCAGCTTGCCGCCCGAAAAACGTGAAAAAGTGCGGCGCAATTTTGAACGCTGGCGCGGCATGACCCCCGAGCAGCGGGATCGGGTGCGTGCCGCTGTCAGCAAGTGGCGCGCTATGCCTGAGGAACGGCGCCAGGTAGTTCGGCAGAAACTCGAGCGCTGGCGCGATCTCAGTCCGGAACAGCGGGAACGTGTACGTGAGCGTATACGGGCGCGCCGGGGTTCCCGCGGCGGCTAGCTCTGAAAAGTTGTCGAAATTATTGACAAGGTCTAGTGCAGAGCCGCGCCAGTGGCGGATCTCCTGCGACTCGTGTACCATTGTTTAGATAGGGGTGGGCTCTATGCTACGCTATTTAACCCATGGTTGGCGCCTTCTTCAGCGGCGCCAGAATCAATCCTTCAAGCCGGTGATTTTGGTCACTGGCTGCGGATCGGGGATCGGTTTGGCTTTGGCTGAGCTGTTGGCGACGCAGACCCAGTATCGCGTGATCATCACGGCGCGCGCGGAGTCCCTGCCCTTTCTGCGCCGGCGCTTCAAAGACAGCGAACGCATTTGGGTCCGTCAGCTGGATGTGACCAGCAAGAACGACCGCCGCGACCTGCTGCGCGAAGTGAAGTCGCGCTGGGGTTCGGTCAACGTTCTGATCAACAATGCCGGCATCGCCTATCGTGCGGTTCTCGAGCACATGACCGACGCCGATGAGAAAAAACAAATCGCCACCAACTACCTGGGCCCCGCCGCCTTGATACGCGCCGTCTTACCGGGCATGCGCAAGCTAGGCCGTGGCAAGATCATCAATGTGTCCTCGGTCAGCGGTATGCTGGCGATGCCGACAATGGCGTCGTATAGCGCCTCCAAGTATGCGCTCGAGGGAATGAGTGAAGCGCTTTGGTACGAGGCCCGGCCTCTCGGCATCAATGTTTGCCTGATTCAGCCGGGATTCGTGCGTTCCAATTCGTTCCGCCGTGTGCACTACACGCGCAAATCGGCGCCGAATGCGAAGCGCAGCAATAAGACCTACATGGATTACTATTCCAACATGGCCCCGTTCATTGAACGCTTGATGAACTGGAGCCGCGCTACGCCCGATAGCATCGCCAAGAAAATCTTAGGCGTGATTCAGACGGAAGATCCTCCGCTTTGGGTGCCGGTGACATTGGATGCGGTGGTATTTTACTATTTGCGCCGCCTGTTGCCGCGCCGGTTGCTGCTGCCGATTCTTTTCGCCGCGCTACCGGGCGCCCGGCGTTGGGCCACGGCCTACACCAACAGCCGGTTGCGACAATTGCCGCGTGGAAAAGCGGCCTAGGCCTCTTCGCAAATCTCCTCACGCACTTCCGCAGCATTGAATTTTTCGCGGTTGTAAAAAAAGTAAATCAACGCAAAAGCGACCCCGAAAATAAATCCCCACAGATGGCTGAGATAACTAATGCTCGGATCGAAGGCTTCGGCGGGCACGTAGAGTCCCAGAGTCGCGCCGCCCGCGCGTACAATTCTTTGCGTGAGAGTGCGGCGGCGATCGATTAACAAATACAGGGTAAGCCAGAAGCCGCCCATCCAAAAGACGACGCCCGACATGCCGATCAGCTGAGTTTCAGGCGGCATCCCACCGAGAACCAAAATATTCAACAACCCGCCGACGGCGACCGCCAACAATGGAAATACGAAAACGCCAAAATAGCCCGATAAGAAAATGCCGACGATGAAAAACATAAACGCGTTCGACAACAGATGCCGGGGATCGCCGTGCACAAAGAGCGTGGTCCATGCGCGCCACCACTGATGAGAGGCAAAGAGCTGCACATGATTAGCGGCCATCCAAGTGTCGAGGCCAAGAGTTCCGTTCCAATACAACGTGGCGCCAAGAATCAGCGCCATGGTCGAGAGTGCGGATGCCGAGACGGCCCACCCATCGAGCTTTCGGGTCAGCCAGGTTTCGCGTATGACGGTATAGTGGTGGTAGGCAACGGCCGCTTCCATGACTTAAATCTGCGCCCGTTCCGCGGCTTGTCAAGGTCATGGCTTGGCGGCGCATCCAATCTGAGTTACCTGTGGAGTCCCAACGTCTTAGGTACAGGAGCTAGTCGTGAAAATTGCAGCTGAAACTGTCGTGTCCTTCCACTTCACGCTCAAGAACGACAAAGGTGAAGTGATCGAATCCTCCCAGGGCCAAGATCCACTGGTGTACCTGCATGGCACGAGCGCCATCGTACCGGGCCTGGAAGAAGCGCTGGCGGGCCGCACGGCGGGCGACAAATTCAACGTCACTTTGCCGCCCGAGAAAGCTTATGGTG
>JAYWAE010000366.1:0-9768 GCA_043782715.1 Pseudobdellovibrionaceae bacterium
TGATTGTGCCGTAGTCGATGCGGAAATCCGGATTGCGCATCATTTCGGTTTCAAGCCCGCTCCTCTCCGCCTCTTTGCAAATCGACTCCGCCAATTCGACATCGACGTCGAGCTCATAGTGGTAGCGGAACAAATTCGGAAAAACCGGATCGACCGAAAGGGATTTGAAATGCTCAACGCCCAGAAAATGTGTGCCGCTGTTCGTGCGCCAATGCGGAGAATGCACGACCAATACGTCGTACTCAATCTCGCTCAAACTTTTGCGCAGCCGCTCGTACGCCCAGCGCAAACCTTCCCAGCCGCACTCGGCGCGCGGCTCGTTCTGCGGCGGATTCTCGGCGTAAACCAAATGCGGCGGATGTGGCGCCAAGCAGCCAGCGACGATTTTCCCCTGGCCTTTCGCCTTCACAGAACTCATGAGCCCCTCCCATCCAGTTGCACACACACGGTTTTGGTCTCGGTGTAGAAATTAATCGAATGGTCCCCGCCCTCGCGGCCAATGCCCGACGCTTTGGCGCCGCCAAAGGGGACGCGCAGGTCGCGCTTCAACCACGTGTTCACCCAAACCGTACCGACGCGCAGATCGGCCGCAAGTTTGTGCGCGAGCGTGAGATTCTTGGTCCACACGCTAGCCGAGAGCCCATAGGCGGAATTGTTAGCCCACTTCACGGCCTCATGCGGATATTTAAATGAGTTCACAGTCACCACCGGACCAAAGATTTCCGTCTGATGAACCTCGCTGCAATTGGTGAGATCTTGAATCAGCGTCGGTCGTAGAAAATATCCGTTCTGCATCTGCACTGGCAAATCTTCGGGCTTGCCGCCACCGGCGATGATCTTGCCGCCTTCTTTCTTCGCCACCTCAAGCCAGCTGACGACTTTGTCATACTGTGTTTTGGAGACGATCGGGCCCATAAAGGTATTTTTGTGGAACGGATCACCGACTATCAGTCCGTTGACGTAATTGGCCAGCTCTTCGGTGAACTCTTGATAGATATCCTCTTGCACCAAGATTTTCGAGCCGCACAGGCAGATCTCCCCTTGATTGAGAAAACTGGCGCGCGCGACCGAAGGCACGATTTTTTTGATATCGACGTCCTTCAAAACGATGGTCGCGTTCTTTCCGCCGAGCTCCAGCGACACTTTTTTCACATGCGGCGCCGCCATAGTCTGAATCTTTTCGCCCGTCGCTGTACCACCCGTGAATGAAATCAACGGGACACCCGGGTGCTTGACCAGATAGCTGCCGGCCGGCTCGCCCTTGCCGAAGACCATATTGACCACGCCTTTGGGCACGCCGGCTTCGTTCAATATTTCGCCGAGCAGAAAGGCGGTATGCGAGGTCCACTCCGATGGTTTACACACCACCGTATTTCCGCAAGCGATCGCCGGCGCGATTTTCCATGTCAGCAAATAAAGCGGCAGATTCCAGGGCGAGATGAGGCCCGCGACTCCCACGGGCTGGCGTAGCACGTAGTTGATCGCCTCCCCGTCCATGTCCGTCGCCATTTCAGTTTTGTGCAGGATCGCGGAAGCAAAAAAACGAAAATTCAAAGCCGCGCGCGGGATGTCGAGCGCCGTCGAGAGCGCCAAAGTCTTTCCGACATCTTCGGTCTCGGCGCGCGCCAATTTTTCAGCGTGCTGGTCAATAAGATCAGCTACCCGGTTCAAAATCTTCGAGCGCTCGGCCGTTTTCGTCTCCGACCAGTCCGCAAAAGCTTTCGAAGCCGCTTGCACGGCCCTCACCACATCGACTTCGGTCGAATCCGGTAGTTCATATATCTTCGCGCCGGTGATCGGCGAGATCTTGTCGAGATACTTCCCCTCCGCCGGGGCCTTGTATTCACCATCAATGAAGTTCAATAGACGTTCCATCGTTCCATCTCCTACTGCAGGCGCGGCGCCACTTTTTCCATAAAGCAGACCATGCTCTTTTTGATGAATTCATTGTCGTGATTATTGAAGTCGAACCAAAGCATGAGGCGGTCTTCGGGATGGTATTTCGCCTTGATCGCCTCAGCCAAATCCTCTGGGCTGCCGGCCAACGTGTTCTCCACGGCTTGATCGACTTTTTTCTGATCGAGCGTGCCTTCCATCGCCTTCCAATACGTGATCCAGGCCTTTTGAGCTGCGGCTTTGGCTTTTTCACTGGTCGAATCAATAAACACCATCGCCGTACGCGGCATCAGCTCCCGCCGCCACTTGCCGCCGGCCGGATTGTACTGCTGCTCCATGCGTTTATGCGTTTCTTCAATCACATTGGGAGGCGTGATGGAGAGGTTGAACACCCCACAGGGCAAAATCGAATTGGCCAATTTCTGGGTAGTCGCATCGTGCGTGCCGATCGTCAAGCGCAACAGGTCCAAGGGTGCATCAAACGGAATCACGCCGAGTTTTTCAAAATTGAAAAATGGCTGCAGCGGAATGCCGTAGCCCTTGACCGGCGACAACTTTTCGACTTTCTCCCAGTCGGCGTCGGTGCGGAAGTCTGAGCGGCGTAGCTCTTGCTCGCCGCAATCCATGCGCGAAATCTTCTCGCCCTTGAGCAGGCGCAAAAAGATTTCCGTCGCCTCGGCCAGCATCTTCCCCTTCACCACCGGCCAAGCTGCGCGCTCGATGTCGTTGCGCGGGCGCAGTCCATAGGGACGGTTGGAAAATTCAAAGCGTCCGGACGCAAACCCCAAGTTGAGCAAGCGCTTTTCGCCGGTCCTTTGCCCGTGCAGGGTCAAAAACGTCTTCACTGCTTCAGCATGGGCTATGGGACCGCCGTTGCATAAGATATTGCGAATCGCGGAACCAACGTGGATGCGCTTCGTTTGGCTGAACACGACGTGCGCCATCTGCAAAATGTCGGTGTTCAATCCGATCTCGCCGACAAAGTGTGGAATCACCGGCTCCGTGCTGGTCTTTTGAATCTCGCACGAGAGATGGGTTTCAGCGACCCAAGCGGTGCCGAAGCCAAGTTCATCGGCCAGGCGCACTTGATCGAAGAAATGCCCGAACATCACCTTTTCGCTTGGCAAGTAGCCGTCGACTTCGGTTTGGCAGATGGAGAGAAAAATATCGAACTTCAAAGCGCCCCCGTCCGCCCGCCGTCCACCGGCAAGCTGACACCCGAGATGTACGCGGCCGCGGGTGACGCTAGAAAGGCGATGGCTTCCGCAGTCTCACGCGGATCACCCAAGCGTTGCAGCGGCACCGTACCGGCCCAATCGTGGCGCACATCTGCTTCAGACTTGCCCGTTCTCTGAGCGGCTCCGCCGATCAATGACTCGAGTCGCGGCGTATCCGTGTATCCAGGCAGAATATTATTTACCGTAATGCCGAATTGACCGAGCTCCAGCGACAAAGTCTTCGCCCAGTTGGCCATAGCCGCACGAATCGTGTTGGAAACGCCCAGGCCCGCGAGCGGTATCTTCACAGACGTCGAAAGCACGTTGATGATCCGCCCGGACTTGAGCTGCTTCATACCCGGCAGGAGTGTGCGCAAAATGACCTGCGAGGAAAGCACATGCCCACGAAACGCGCGCTCCATTTCATCGGGACTGGCTTCGAAAAGCGGGCCGGCTTTGGGACCGCCGGTGTTGTTGACCCAGATTCCGACAGGTCCGACGTCATTCACCAAGCGCGCGAGATTGGTACTCACGTCCTCTAGGCGTTCCAGATCCAAGGCAAGTGTGCGATGGCGGCCTGGATCGGGCAACGTGTTGCGTGTGGCCTCCAGGACATCGAGTCGCCGCGACATCAAAATCACGCGCGCGCCCTTCTCGGCAAACAGCTTTGCGGCCGCTTGGCCAATGCCCTGAGAAGCTCCGCCCACTAAGACCCAGCGCTCTGAAAAATCGATAGTCGACCTCCGGATATGGATTCGTGCCGCATTGTGGCCAGATGGCCGGAATCAGTCAAGTATTGGCCGAGATTTGACTCTTGCACAGCCCTCCCCGAGACTTAAAGCATGAACGACCGCGCGCCCACGCTGGATTTACATGGTTTTAAGACCGACGAAGTCTGGGACGCACTTGAGGCCTTCTTACTGCGGCACCAAAATGCCACCCAAGTGCGCATCATGCCGGGCAAGGGAACGGGCAAAGTGAAAGAGAAGGTCGCCGACTACCTCAAGCGCGCCAACTACCATTGGTCCATTGAGAAGTTGCCAAGTGGCAAGCCCAACGAGGGCGTCATGATCGTCTACATGGAGTGAATTTGGAGAACGCGAAACTTTTTTGGCTCGATATGGAAATGACCGGCCTCGATGTGGACAAAGAAGTCCCGATCGAAGTCGCAGTGCTCGTCACCGACTGGAAGTTCATCGCCTTGGACCAGTACCACAGCGTGATTTTCCAGCCGACAAAATACCTCGACGCCATGGATGATTGGAATAAGAAGCATCATGGTGAAAGCGGTCTGACGGCCTTGATCCCAGGAGGCAAGAGCATCGGCTTAGTCGATCAAGAGCTAGCGGGCTTGATTCGCCAGCATTTCGGTGAAGAGCGCGCCATTTTGGCGGGCAACTCGATCAATCAGGATCGTTTATTTATCCGCAAATACTTGCCGTTGACAGAAAAGGCCCTTCACTATCGCATGTTGGATGTGACTTCTTGGAAGGTCGTGTTCAATAGTTTATATGAGAAAAAGTTCAAGAAAGCCCAGGGGCACCGGGCGATGGATGATATTCAAGAGAGCATCGCCGAGTTTAAATACTACCTAAGCTTTGTGAAGCCCTAGAAAGTCAGTGCAAAGCAAGTAGCCACCTCAGTGCCCGAAAGTGGCCCAGTGGCCACCAAAGCTGTTTAAATGGCGTTAAAATCAAACCTATTGCAGCCTATCGGTCCGCGCTTTGCTCCTTCGAACGTCATTCACGGGAGTGACCTATGCGCAAATTTAAAACCAGTTTAGTTTTGGCCCTAAGCCTATTCACCGCCTCGACGGCCTTCGCGCAGGTCGCGACTCCGGGACGCCTGGATCACTTGCGCTACGTCGACTTGCGGGACCTAGTGCAATTTAAGACCAGCATAGCCGAAGTCGCATCGCTGCTGATGCGCCGGATGAAGGCCCGCCCGGATCTCTTTGCCGGCTCCACCCACGTAACATTCTTCGCAAAAGGCCCGCAAGGCCCGACTGGCCAGGTGATCGACGACAATGGCCGCCAGGTGTTCAAAGTTACAAACTCCAATTCGCAGACCATCCACAATACGATTCTGAGCGCCGAAATGGAATCGATTGAAGAAGAAGAGCTCGACAAAGTCTATAAGATCCAACTTCTCTTGTTTATTAACGACGACCAAGTACCTCTGATGCAATCCTCGCATGGCTACTACTTTCGCCGCCTTAGCGTGCGGGTGAATTTGAATTTACCCAAAGACCCCGAAGCTGACCGCGTCGAAATATTGAGTGGTAAGCCCGAAGACTACCCGCTCGACCAAACCAACTTTCGTGTTCTCGGTGATCTAATGGCGCGCAAAGTGATATTGGAAGATAGTAACTATAAAATAAAATTTGTTTATCCGGTGGCGGTCGGCTCGTTTGACGTGCGTACCGGACCCGGCATGGACGGCGTGGTCAAATTGATGACGCAAGAATTCCCGGCCGCGAAAATCAAAAGTGTGCATCTAGTCGATTACGGCTCCGACGGCCCCAACACACGTACGCGCACCTACCCGAGCTACTTTCGCGGCCGGCCGTTCATCGGCCTCTTTCAAAACGGCACCAGCTACGAGCAGGTCGGCATGCACTATCAAATCACCTCACCCAATCTGGTCCGCGGCTTCGTCTCGCACGGCTGCATGCGCGTGCGTGACATCGACTTGTACCGCCTCGACGCCATTTTAAACGAAGGCGGGCACGATGAACTCGACGCGCACGTGGTGAATCATCTCGACGGTTATGAGGCTCTGGATCACCCGATGCCGAAGGACGAAACTTCGTACAACTCCGTCGTGTACAGCACGTTGCGCACGGGTAAAACGGTGAAGTGCGACTCTAGTACGCCCGCGTACAGCGTGCATTACTTCGGCCCCTACCACACCGTCGCCGACGAAGATTGCCTCACCATGGTCGCGCAAAAAGCCGGCTCGCCGCAACCCGTGATCAATTACATCCTCGGCCAATCTACCACAGCGCCGGAAGCCTTGTTGCGTGATCAGCAGCACTATGCGACCGCCGTGCAGAACGGCGACACCCAGCCGGACATCTCGGCTTCAGAGGGTGGGGTCGAGTATAAACAGCAAAGGCAAAATCTGTTCTGCGGTTTGTTCGGCTGCAAGAGCCGGCCCGCAAGTCCCGGCGCCGCATTGGCGGACAAATACAATCGCAGTTGCCGTGGCCTCGGGGCCATATTCACCAGCGCCAAGCAGTGCAAAGCTTGGGCGGCTGAATATCAAAGGATGCAGACCAATCCGAACAGCGGCGGCGATGCGGGTGGACTCTACTAATTGCGGACTGCTGTAGCGGTTTTTTTGAGCGAGAGTTCGCAGAGATAGTGCCGGAACCGAGCCAATCCGAAGTGGGTTTCGGGCACATACTTGTCACGCAGAGCCTTAGCCCGCGCGGGGGTCTCAGTAATTTGTTTAGCCGTTACCCAACCGAGCAGTCCGCTCTGCGTACCACCATAACCTTGCGAGCCGACGGCGCCGACCACGCGCGGGCCTTGTAACTCACCCACGACCGCCATACCGTCGGGCGTGAAGGCGAATGGCCCTTCAAAGGCAGCCGCCGGTGGCTGGCCCTTTAAAAATGGAAGCGCTTCATAAGCTTGGCGCATCAACGTTTCATAGTTCTTCGGATCATCCTGCAGCTGCCACGGATCCGCGATGGGCGTATCGGGGCCGCCGCCTAGATTTATACTCGTAAGGGCGGTACCATCTGAAGCCAAACGCCAGGTTGAGCGCGGAGCATTCATATACCAATCACCGGCGAAACGGGTCAGGCTCAATCCGCGGAATTTGTTTTCTACGCCTTGAAAAGTAACGATGCGGCTTTGGTAGGGTTGGATGATTCCTTTGAGGCCGGGAATGAAATCCGTGTACGAGTCCGTGAACACCAAGACTTTTTTGCGTACGCGAATGATGCCACGGTCCGTGTAAACCAAAACTGGTTGATCGGGGCCGACTGAACTGTCGATCTTGAGGACTTTGGTTTGCGTGTAAAGCTGCAACCCTTGCTTCAAAGCCCACTCGAAAACACCGGTCACGTACTTGTACGGATGGTAATTGCCGAAACCTTTCACCAACCGTCCGCCCCATTTGGCCGGAATTCCCAGCCGCGCGCTGATTTCCTCAGCCGTCCACCACTCGACGTCGACGCCTTGCTTGCGCGCAAAATCCATTTCCTCGCGCACGTGCTGTTCGTCTCTTGCAGAATCCGCGAGCCTCAGCCAACCATTTTCTGACACGTCGGCCTCGAGGCCCATGCGTTCGAGATTGGCGAGGAAAAGATCGCGGTTGGCTATGCCGTTTTGCATTTGCAGGACCGCCGACTCATGTGCGCGCCGGCGCAATTCGAGCTCGCTCAAATACGGATGGGCGATTTTAAGAAATTTATAGCGTTCGCTAAGCAGGCCTTCGCTCTCACCCGTGAGCGGCTCAAAGCTCTCAGTCAGTCCCGTGAAACGCTCCGACCAGTCGGCGAAATTTCCTCCGTTGCGGCCCGAAGCGCCCTCACCCACTCCTTGTGCATCCAACCACGCTAACGAAAATCCACCGGTTGCAGCCCATTGGGCCAGCTCAGCCGCCGCGCCCGCACCGGCTAGACCGGCTCCGACCCCGAGGTAGTCGACTTCTTTTATAAGCTCAGGCGTCGACTGGTACTCATGCAGGCGCGAGGGATTGAGCAACCAAAACGGAGTGCTCGGCGGCACACGCAAAACCGCACCGCGCACGATCCCGCCCGCGCGCCCTACGATCTTTTGAAATGCTAGGGTTTGCTCACGGGACATAGCGGAACCGTACTGTTCTTCGAACGTGAAAAACGCCTGCTGGGTCTCGTCGCTTCGAACGGCCTGACCAGACTCAATTCGCTGAGCCGTTAGTTCGAGAGCCGCTAGGTCCTCAGCGTAGGACGGCCCAAGAACCGGAGCCGCGAAGAGCGGACCCACCAAGAGCGCAAGGGTGAACAGCAGGGCGATTTTCATGATTAGGATGGATATAGATATTAAGGCCGTTGAATGCAACGGCCCCGGACTAACATGGCGGGCTTGTGAAATAACTCTAAACTAGTAGCGGTAATGGTCAGGCTTAAATGGACCCTTAGGGTTCATGCCCAAGTACTTGCTTTGTTTATCTGAAAGCTTGGTCAGCTTCACGCCTAGCTTGTCCAAGTGCAGGGCGGCGACTTTTTCGTCGAGCTCTTTGGGCAAGCGATAAACATTGATGTCTTGGTACTGGGCCTTGTTGTTCCACAGTTCCATTTGCGCCAAAATCTGGTTGGTGAACGAGTTCGACATGACGAAAGACGGATGGCCAGTGGCGCAACCCAAGTTCACTAGGCGGCCTTTGGCCAACACGATGACTTCGCGGCCGTCTTTGAACTTGTGAATGTCGACTTGCGGCTTCACTTCGCGCACTTCGGTGTTCTTGTTCATCCAAGCCATGTCGATTTCGATGTCAAAGTGGCCGATGTTGCAAACGATCGCGCCGCTCTTCATCAGCTTGAAGTGCTTCTCCGTGACGATGTCGCAGCAACCTGTGGCGGTAACGAAGATATCGGCTTGCGCAGCGGCTTCGTCCATCGTCGTGACTTCGAAGCCTTCCATCGCGGCTTGCAGCGCGCAGATGGGATCGATCTCAGTCACCAGCACACGGGCGCCGTAGGATTTCATGCTGTGGGCGCAGCCTTTGCCGACGTCGCCGTAACCCGCCACCACGATTATTTTGCCGGCAATCATGGTGTCCGTGGCGCGCTTGATTCCGTCCGCAAGAGACTCGCGGCAACCGTAAAGGTTGTCGAACTTAGATTTGGTCACAGAGTCATTGATGTTGATCGCGGGCACTTTCAGTTTGCCCTGCTTGAGCAGTTTCTCGAGATTGTGCACGCCCGTCGTCGTCTCTTCCGAGATGCCGACGATTTGCTTCATAGACTTCGCGTAGCGCGATTCATGCATCATATTGGTGAGGTCACCGCCATCGTCGAGGATCAGATCGAAGCCGTCCGGGCCCCAGCCTTCGATGGTCTGCTCGATGCACCAGTTGGCCTCAGCCTCAGTCTCGCCTTTCCAAGCGAATACTGGGATACCAGCAGCGGCCATGGCCACTGCGGCGTGATCTTGAGTCGAAAAAATATTGCACGAGCTCCAGCGGATCTTAGCGCCCAGTTCGACCAAAGTTTCAATCAACACGGCAGTCTGAATCGTCATGTGCAAGCAACCGGCGATGCGAGCATCTTGCAGCGGCTTGGATTTGCCGAACTCTTTGCGCAGAGCCATCAGACCGGGCATTTCGCTTTCGGCGATTTTAATTTCCTCACGGCCCCAGCGCGCCATCTCTTCAAAGCGCTTCGGATTCTCCATCGCCTCTTTGCACACTTTGTAGTCGGCTTTCGGCGCCTTGGTGGGCATGGGTTTCGATGAAGCAGGTTTCGCAACCGGCTTAGCGCCTTTCACGGGAGCGTTTTTACCTTTGGATTTCATATTGGTGGCCTCGCGCATGGAGTTCTCCGACTTGTTAAATTGAAGTGTCAGTCTGCCGGGGTTTGAAAGAAAAGGCAATTGGCGTAGAAGGCTAGATTGGCCCATGTTGTATAAGAAAAGGTGCCTGGTAACTTCCCTAGTCGCAG
>JAYWAE010000367.1:0-3679 GCA_043782715.1 Pseudobdellovibrionaceae bacterium
CCGGGCTCTGCCTATAGGCGCGCGGCTCCTAACGAGGCATCTCACGCACAAGAACCTGCCGGGGCTTCGATCCATTCGCCGGCCCAACCACTCCCTCAGAAGAAAAAATCTCGATCATGCGCGCCGCCCGCGGGTACCCTAAGCGAAATTTGCGCTGCAGGAGCGAGGCACTGACTTCCTTTTGTGACGCGACCCAAGCGAGGATCTCATCGTAGCGCTCGTCTTTAATGTCATCGTCGCCAAAAGTATCGCCGCCTTCACCGCCGCTATCGGCTCCGTCCGTGGCGAAGCCGCCACCGGAGCCTTCGATCGCCTTCATGGCGACGGCGTCGTACTCGGGCTCACCCTGCACTTTCCAAGCATTCACCACAGATTGGATTTCGTCTTCGGAGAGGAACGGGCCGTGATGGCGCTCGGGCTTTGAGACTCCGGGTGCAAGAAACAGCATATCCCCGCGCGCCAGCAAGCGCTCGGCGCCGCCGTCGTCGAGAATGATCCGGGAATCCATTTTGCTTGCGACCTTAAAGCTGATACGGCCTGGGATATTCGTCTTGATCAAACCGGTCACGACGTCACGACGCGGGCTCTGCATCGCCAGCACCAAGTGAATGCCGCACGCACGTGCCATTTGCGCCAAACGCACCACCGCTTGTTCCACGTTGATTTTGTCGACCACCATCAGGTCGCCGAATTCTTCGACGATGATCACGATGTAGGGCAATTGATGAAAATAGTAAGAGTCGGGGTGATAGCTGCCCTCGAGCACTTCGTTTACCGAAGTGTGCTCTTGCATTTTTTCCTCGCCAAGCCCTGCGACCATTTCATTGTACGATTCCAGCCCGCGGGCGCCGAATTTGGACATTGAGCGATAGCGCTTTTCCATCTCGCGAATCGCCCAGCGCAACGCGCCTACGGCTTTCTTCGCCTCGCGAATCGGCGGCATGATCAAATGCGGAAGATTGTTGAACGCGGCCAAATCGACTTGCTTGGGATCGACCAAAATCAATTTCAGAGTCTTCGGAGAATGGCGGAACAACAAGCCGGTGATCATAGATACGATGAACACGGATTTTCCGGAACCCGTCGTGCCGGCCACCAGCAAGTGCGGCATTTTACGCAAATCGACGATGCGCGGTTCACCGTCGGCCTTTTTGCCGAGCGCCAGTGGCAGCTTGCACTCTTCATCCCAAAAGGACTCCTGCAAGATGATGTCTTTGAGAAAAACTCCTTCACGCATGGAATTAGAGGTCTCAATGCCGACCACATCACGTCCGGGGATCGGCGCGATGATGCGCACGGATTCACTGCTCAGCGCCAGCGAAAGATCGTCGGCCAGATCGGAAATGCGGCTGATTTTCACGTCGGCCGCGGGCTTAAATTCAAACATAGTCACGGCCGGGCCGGGCTTGATGCCGGCGATCTCACCGCGCACGCCGAAGTTGGCGAGTTTTTCCACCAACAGCCGCGCCTTGCCCTTGATTTCATTGGTGTCCAAGCGCGTGCGGGTTGCGGGTGGATCTTCTAGCATTGAAACTTTCGGCAAATTCCAGTTGGCCACTCGCCGCGGAATGCGCACCACGGTGCGCTTGGGCCGTGTAATGCTGAACTGCTCTTTGAAAAATCCCGTGATCGGCGCGACTTCGTCTTCCTCAGAGCCCCCAGGGGCGGGCTGGGAAGTTTCACCTTCCTCCGGCTCCATTTGCTCAATCTTGCGCGATTCGGACGCGTCTTGAATTTTGTAAAACCCTGCAGGCGCGCCACCGCCGGCCATCGCCGGCTGGGCCGTGGCTCCTTGCGGACGGTTCACGCGGAAAAACGCGACGGCTTGCTGAATGGACTTTGACCAGTAAGCGATAAATCGATCGAGCGCGAGGCGCGGATGGCGAACCATTTCCGCCCACGTGCGCCCGGTGTAGACCACCATGAGCGCGGCCAAGCAGCTCCATAGCAAAATGCCAAAGCCGACTTCGTTGAGTGCGCGTACCAATCCTTTGGTGATGAAGTACCCCACCCAGCCACCCAAGCGAATTTGGTCGGAGTAAATTTTTACATTGGCGAAGTGTAAGCTGATCAAGCAGGTGACGGTCAAAACCAGCACCGCGTCCAACCACCACTGGGCCGTATCGCGTTTGCGTGGTTGCCGGTCGGCGAAGGCTTCGAGCGACTGGCGCGCACCGGCGGCCACCACCACCCATGCGGAGATACCAAATGCCTGATAGAGCAAATCGGCGAGAAACGAACCCAGGTAGCCGCAAAGATTGAGTGGCTTCACGTTTTGCGTAAGGGCATTGAGCGACGGGTCGTGCGGCGAGTAGCTGACAAGAGCAACGCCCGCGAAGAGTGCGAGGAACATCCAAAAGAGGCCTGTGAGGTCGCTGCGGTACTTATCGAATAAACGTTTCATTACAACAGTTTATGGGAGCCCTTATAGGATTGAAAGTCTGGATTTCCCTAAGTGCCTGTAGTAATGCTCTCAGACGAACGTATGGCTCAAAAGCAACAGCTCAAAATTAACGAGATCTTTTTTAGCATTCAGGGTGAGTCCTCTTGGGCCGGGCATCCAACCGTGTTCGTGCGCACCTCGGGTTGCCATCTGCGCTGCGCTTACTGCGACACGCAATATGCTTACCATGAAGGTGCCATGATGGAGCTCGAAGACATTCTGGCGAAAGTGCGCACGTTTCCCGCGCGCTATGTTTGTTTGACCGGTGGCGAGCCGCTCGTGCAGCACGCCAGCTTTGAGTTGATGTCACGGCTCTGTGACGCCGGCTACAAAGTTTCGCTGGAAACGAGTGGCGACAAGGATTGTGGTCCAGTTGACCCGCGAGTTAAAAAAATCATCGACGTCAAAACTCCTGACAGCGGTGAAGCGGGAAAATTTGACCCGTGCAATCTCGGCTTTGCGGACGAGAAAACCGAATTTAAGTTCGTTATTTGCTCGGAAGCAGATTTCGCTTGGGCGGAAAGTTTTGCGCAAGAAAAAGAACTATTTAAAAAATCGAGTGTTTTATACAGCCCATCATTTAAATCCGTGAGCGAACGCTGGCTCGCGGAAAAAATTCTGACGTCAGGATCGCCTGCACGCATGCAATTGCAACTGCACAAATATATTTGGCCAGCCGATGCGCGCGGAGTTTGACGGGCTACCCCTTTTCATTTAGAACCGTCTTTCTCTTGGATATGGGGGTTTCTCGGACATGACTCCAACTGTAAATAGCTCAGACAGCCTGCTCGTTGCAAACTTGCAAACAGTGAGTCTTGAAAAACTCGTGCGCAGCAAGTTGGAAGTTCTCTTCCAACAGCAGCAAGAAGCACAAGTTGAACTCGACGGCCTTCACAAAATCGTACTCGAGCAAGTCGAGAAGCCGCTGATCGAGCTGGCGTTGCGCGTGTACAACGGCAACCAGGTGAAGACCGCGCGCATGCTGGGCATCAACCGCAACACGCTCAAGAAAAAGATTGATAGTTACAAAATCCGCGCTAGAAACAAACCTAACTAGCGGGAAATTTTCCTTAAAGTTTCACAATCATTTGCATCAGCGGGCCACCTTGGTTCAACATCTCTGAAAAGGCCCGCCAACATTTTAAATTTTGGTGCGTGAAAGCGCGGGGGGCGCTCTAACTGGCATGGAAAATCGTCTGCCGCCACAGAGTATTGACGCTGAGAAGTCCATTTTGG
>JAYWAE010000368.1:0-9714 GCA_043782715.1 Pseudobdellovibrionaceae bacterium
TCCGGTGTGTTCCAATGTTTTCATGATCAACAGGCGTTCAGCCTCACCCACGGTCATTCCGGGCGAGAAGGAGTGGCCACCGTTTTCGTTCAGGGCTTCTTCAGGCAGCAAGATCTGCTGGCCGGAGATCTCTTGTCCACTGCCAAGCAAGACACTGCGCTCGATGACGTTTTGCAATTCGCGCACATTGCCCGGCCAACCATAGCTCTTCATTTTTTCGAGGGCATCGCTGGATAGGCGCTTGGGCGCCAAAGAATTTTCCGTGCAAGAGAATTGCACAAAGTGTTGGGCCAGTGAGTCGATATCCAGCGGACGTGTGCGCAACGCCGGAATCTGCAGCGGAATCACATTCAAGCGGTAAAATAAATCCTCGCGAAACAGTCCCGCCTTGACCATTTTGTCGAGACTGCGATTGGTCGTGGCGACCAAGCGCACGTTGACCTTTACAGGTGCAGCGCCGCCAAGCCGTTCGACTTCACCTTCTTGTAAAACGCGCAGCATTTTGGCTTGCAGAGGGAGCGGCATCTCGCTGATTTCGTCGAGTAAAAACGTGCTTTCGTTCGCCTGTTCGAATTTTCCGATTTTGCGCTGATCCGCGCCGGTGAAGGCGCCCTTTTCATAGCCGAACAATTCACTTTCCAAAAGTCCTTCAGGAACGGCCGCGCAGTTGACCGCGACAAAGCGCCGGGCGGCACGCGGGCTCTTGCCGTGAATGAAACGCGCGAGAAGTTCCTTACCGGTACCGCTTTCGCCGGTGATCAAAATCGTGGCGCGGCTGGTGGCCACGCTTTCGGCCACTTCGTAAATGCGCAACATGCGCGGATCGGAACTGGGAATGAGTGAAAGCGTTCCTGAACTCACTGTTTGCTCTCCTTGCGGCCGGAATGAACCATCGCCGGAATGCGCTTGATATACTTGTTGTAGTCCGCTTGCCATTGGCTCTGATCCAATTTTTCTTTGCCGACCTTCCACAACAGGTCGTTTTTGCTGCCCTCGAGGCGCTGCCAAACATCATGCGCACCTTTTAAATCACCACGATCAAAAAGAATCTGGCCGACCTTGTAGCGCACACTTCCCAGCGCCATCTTGTCTTCAAAGCGGTCGAGTAATTTTTGATAGGTCTCGACGGCCGCCATTTCTTTTTTCTGCTCGACTTGTGCCTGCGCCTTGACTTGATAGGCGTCGGAAAGGACTTTTTCGGCGATGGGATTTTCCACTTCGCCCTCTGTGCTGGGCGCGGCGGCTGCGGCCTGCAGCACTTTTTCCGCATGAGCTTCGGCATGTTTAGGATCGCCGAGCTTCAAATAGGCTTGGGCCAAATGCAGTTCCACCGGCGCCAGCAGATTCGGATCGCCTTGCCATTTCTCCGCCAGTTCGCTCAAAGCTTCGCGCGCGCGCGCCGGCTCATTGCGCTGTTCGCTGATCAGGGCACTCAGCTGCACGCGCTCGACGGTCTCAGCCGGGCTTAGTGTCGAAGCCGGGCCGATGGCTTTGAGCTGCTGGTAAGCATCGATGTAGTTGCGGTCTTGAGCGAGCGTCGAAGCCAAACGTAGATTCAGGCTGGCGACGGAAGGCAAATGCTCTTCGACTTTCTTTTCTTTCTCGGCTTCCGTTCCGGCTATGGCTTGGCGTTGGCGAAGAGTGTCGTGGTAAATGCTTTCGGCTTCGCTGAACGCGCCGGCGCGTTCATAGGCGCCGGCCAAGTAGAAAGGCACGTCGATACGGTCTGAATTTTTAAGCCAAGTATTCTGATACTGGCTGTAGAATTCCAACGCCTTCATCACTTCGCCGCGATCGACTTCTTCTTTCAGCTCAGAGGCAATGTTGCGGCGAATGCGGCTCTTGATCGTATCCAAGTTCGCCGACGTCGGATTTTTTTGGTAATAACCGACGAGATTCTCGATCGCAGTTTTGTATTCTCCGCGATGGGTTAGGCCCTCGGCCGCCATCAGCGTGGTGAACTGTTTGATGCCACGCAAATCCAATTTGACCGAGGCGTCTTGGATCTCTTCGAGAGCTTTTTTCAGCTCCTTGGGTTTCATGCCTTTCATCTGCTGCGAGAGCATCCGGATGCGTGCCACTTTGGCGCCAGGATGATTGGGGAAACGGAAGTAACTTTCCAAAAACGCACCCATCACGCGGCGCTGATCCGCTCCCAATACGCCTAGCAATTCACCGATGCGAGTCAGCGCATAACCGCCGTGGTCGTGGGTCGGGAAGAGATTGACGAACTGAATGAAATTATTCAGGGACTTTTTGAAATCCTTTTGCTGAAAGCGGGCCTCGGCCATATTGAAACCGGCATTGGGAAACACTTTCTCCTGCGCCGGCAAATCTTTTATCGCCGCTTCGTAGGTGCGGATGGCTTCGGAGTAATCACCTTTTGCAAACGCCACATCGCCCATGCGATAGCGCGCCTCTTGCGCATAGGGAGTTTTGGGGAAGTCCTTCAGAATCTGCGCGTATTCGCTGGCGGCTTCGTCATACTTGCGCAGAATCATGAAGGCTTCGGCCGCGGCACTGCGCACGAGGGGAATTTCGGGCGAAGTCGGATAGGTGCGGATAAACCCCTGGAAGGTCTGTAGCGTGGCCAAGGCCTCACCGCGTTCCATCAGTGCGAAACCGAGAATCAAATAATTGTGCTCGCGCAGCGGGGACTCGGGATATTTTTGCACCAACTCCGAATAGAGCGCGCGGGCGTCTTCGAACTCGGGCGCTTTGCCGGCTTCCTTCCAGCGCACCAAGTGCACGTGAGCCGCCAGACATTTCAAAATCTCGGCGTACTCCGATTCGCGATAGCGGCCCATGAAGTAATCGTAGGTTTTTAAAAACACCGCGTAGCGTTTGCGGTCAAACAGCGTCAACAAAAGCCGCGCCTCTTTGTTTTCGCGCGAGTCTTTGGCGCGGATCACATATTCAGGCTGCTCCTCCATCAATTTGCCGAGTTGGCTGACCTGCATCTTGAGCATGGGAAAGGGCAAATAGATGTTCTGCCGTGACTGAATGATCGCCTCTTCACGAACCTCGTAGTCTTTGATGCGGAAGCGATCGTAATTGTCATCGCCACCGTCGAAGATGCCGAACTTCAGATTCATATTTTCGTTCTTCGCGCTCTTAGGCGCATCCACGCTCAAAAATTCATCGCCGGCGGGCTTGCGAGTGGGTTGGGCAACAGCGGGTTTGGCAGCCGCGACATAATCCTCATCATCCTCGTCGTCGTCTTTTTCCGCCGCCTTGGCCTTTACTTTGGCCTTGGGTTGGACTTTGACCGGAGCTACGGCCGTGGGCTGTGGCTTTTTGGCTTCAGGCTCAGTGCGGCGATAAAAGTCGACGATGAGGCGCGAGGGGTCGTCGGTGAGGTAATCGAATGATTCGACATCCTGCTGCGCCAATTCGAAGGTGATCTGGTAGTTGCCGTCGTTGCCGTGTTTGTTCACTTGCACGCCATGCACCAGCGAATCATGAAAGCCCTGCATGCGCGTCAAGCTGACTTGATCAATCGGCGGAATCGAGAGCACGATCTTTTTGCTGCCGTCCTTTTGCAATTCGTAGCGCCAATTCTTAAGACCTTTGAACTCGAGATGAGCGGTGTCGCCGAGATGAGAGATGTCCGCTTGCACGACGGGCTTGCCGGCCTCGGCCGCAACATTTGCGGGATAAGCAACGAGAGCGGCCGCGACGAAAGCCGCGACGATCCCTATCTTTGTCCATGTGCTCCGACGTCCTGTCAAAACCGGCTCCTCATCCATGAGAGTGGTCCACCCTGATGCAAAGCAGATTTGATGCCAGCTAGACATCTCTCGGCATTCCGATTATTTATCCCTCTGACTTATGCTTTAGTCGGGCTCTCTTCGTCAGTTTCGCGCGCGATGGCGACAAATCGCTGACGCGACTTTCGCGCCAATAAAGAACGGCGCTGAAGAATCCGATATATAAAACGAGCCCTCTTAGACAGCCAAAGGTATGACTTCCATGCGCGCGACAACGGCCAAAGACATAATCCAGATTCCATTCTCATTGGCCATGCTGTGCTTTTTTACCAGCTGCGTGAGTGTCAACCTCGGCGGCGGCAGCGCCGGCAAACGCGCGGAAGGCGTGCATATCGTCGCGCCAAAATCGCCGTTCAGCAAGGAGACCCGCGCGGATCTCGACGGCGCCTGGATCAACAGTAAATCCGGCAATACCATTTCGTATCTCACCGATTGCCAGGACAACACCGATCCCTCCCTAGACTCGATCGTCCAGGGCGCGATGACGGGACTCAGCGATCTCAAAATCGATTCTACCTCAAACGAGATGGTGCAAGAGCGCGAGGCCCGCCGCGTGGTCGCGGTCGGCAAAGTCGATGGGGTGCCGAGCAAAATCGATCTGATGGTGTTCAGACGCAACCATTGCATTTATCTTTTAAGCTACGTGGGCGTGCAAAAGGCTTTCGAGCAAGATCACGCGCAGTTCGATGAATTCATCCACGGATTCAGAGCGCCATGAAACTTGAAGACTCACAGGTCCTGAAGCTTGCCGGCGGCACGGCCGTCCTGAGCAAACAGGTGATCAGCGAGCTCATGCGCCGTCCGCTTTACCTCAAACTCATCAGTGAACAGGTCTACCAAATTGGCATACGTTCCATACCGCTCGTGTTCGTCACCGCCGGCTCGACCGGAATGGTGATGGCGCTGCAATTCGGTTTGGGCTTGGAAAAATTCGGCGGCAAACTCTACATTCCAAAAATCGTTTCAATCTCGATCGTGCGTGAAATGGGGCCGGTGTTCACTTGCCTGATGCTCGCCGCCCGTGTCGGCGCCGGCATCACTTCCGAAATCGGCTCAATGGCCGTCACTCAGCAGATCGACGCGATTCGCGCGCTCGGCACCTCACCGATCAAAAAAATCGTCATCCCGCGCGTGCTCGGCTGTTTGATCGCCATTCCGATCCTCGCCATTGCCGCAAATTTCATCGGTGTGATCGGTGGCCTGCTGGTCGGCGCCAACGATCTTGGCCTGGACCCGGTGTTTTACATTCAAAAAGTCCTCAACACGCTCTGGCTCCCCGATTTTATTTCAGGCGTGGGCAAAACTCCGGTGTTCGCGCTGATCATCGCGCTGACCGCGTGCTACTTCGGCCTCAACGTCAAAGGCGGCGGTGCCGGCGTCGGCAACGCGACCACCAAGTCGGTGGTGACGTCTTCAATATGCATTTTGGTCGGCGATTACTTTCTCACCAAACTCTTTTGGGTGATTGAACAATGTCTGTAATCGAGGTCAAACACTTCAAAAAGTCATTCGCTGGTCGCACGATCCATGAGGATGTCACCTTCAAGGTCGAAAAAGGCGAATGCGTCGGCTTAGTCGGCGGCTCCGGGGTCGGCAAATCGGTCGTGTTGCGCAGTCTCATCGGTTTGGAAAAACCCGACAGCGGTGAAATCTGGATCGACGGCACGGAGATCTCCAAACTCTCCGAACGCGATCTGGTGCCGATCCGTAAAAAAGTCGCCTACGTTTTTCAAAATGGTGCGCTTTTCGATTCGATGTCGGTGTATTCGAACTTGGCCTACCCGCTGCGCGAGCATACCGATCTGGGTGAAGAGCAAATCAAACGCCGCATTCATGAACAGCTCGAAGAATTCGGCCTCAGCGAGGCCGTCGACAAACTGCCGGCTGAACTCTCCGGCGGCATGCAGAAACGCGTTGGTTTGGCCCGTGCCATGATGATCGGCCCCAAAGTCATTTTATACGATGAGCCGACGGCCGGCTTAGATCCCTACAATACGCTTAAAATTCGTGAGACTGTTCTGCGGCTCAAGAAAAAGGGCGTGACGTCGCTTTTTGTGACCCACGACATGCCGACGGCGGTTGCCGTGTGCGACCGCTTCTGCCTGCTCGGCGGCGGTAAAGTCAAAGCCGAAGCTTCGGTCGACCATATCGACGGCAGCGGCAAACGCAAAGGCGACGGCGAATTGGAGAAATTTATCAACGGCGAGGACGGCTTCTAAATGGAAACCACGCTCAGTCATCAAGTCAAAGTGGGAATCTTCGCCATCATCGGCGTGGTTTTGTTTTGCGTGTCGATCATCTTACTCGGCGGCGATAAGTTTTTTCTAACCCGCTCGTACGAACTCAAGGTGCGCATGCCGCAGGTACAAGGCCTGGTCAAAGGCAGCGTCATTTCGCTGGTTGGCGTGCCCGTTGGCAATATCGAGAAAATCGATTTCGTTCCAGGCTCAAGCGAAGTCGAAATGACTTTGAACATCCACCAAGCCGTGCAGAGCCGCATCACCGAGGGTTCAAAAGCTTCGGTGAAAACCCAGGGCGCGCTCGGCGATAAATATGTATACATCGAGCCGGGCCCCACAAACGGCAAACCGCTGTCTGACGGTGCAATTCTCGAAACCGACAAAACGCCGGATTTTCTCGACATCATCGCCTCCAAAGGAGCCGAGATGGGTGAAATCGTCGAGGTCGTCAAAGAGGTTCGCATCTTGTTGGCCAACATCAATCGCGACGGCCGCAGCGCCAAGCTGATGAGCAATTTGGTGGAGAGCACCGGCGAACTGAGCAAGACTTTGACGGAAGCGCACGAGACTTTGAAGACTATGCGCTCCGATGCGGTCGCGCCCATGGCGAGTGTGATGAAGAAGCTCGACAAAGGCCAAGGCACGCTTGGAGCGTTGATCAACGATCCCACGATTTACAATCGCATCAGCGCGATGCTGGGCGAGGCTCCGCGCAACAAATTCCTCAAGCCGCTTATACGTGATTCGATTCAGACTAACGAATTGAAAAAGTAACTAGTCGAACGTCCTGATCTCCAGGGCCTTGGTCGACAGCCCCAACCCGGCAAGCCACGATGAATTCGAGCACTCAAATCCCTTCACGGAGGAATTGATGACGAAGATCGCCCTTGCCCTGACGCTGGCGCTGTCCACGGCTTCTGTCTTCGCCACTCGCCCCGATAGCCAATTGACTCCCGGCAAACTTTGCACCGAAGCCGATCCTAACTTTACTGAATACCGGTACGCGGCTCACGTCGCCTACTGCAAGCGCAACGTGACTCACGCCATGAAGCTGCAGGTCGCGCAAGCCTATGGCGGACTTCCCGAGTCCGAGTGGCACAACTATGAATTCGATCACTTGATCCCGCTGAACGCCGGCGGCAACAGCAGCGTCGACAACCTCTGGCCGCAGCCGATCGTCGAAGCCAAGGACAAAGACAAGGTCGAGCATGCGACGTACAACGGCCTCAATGATGGATCACTAACTCAAGCGCAAGCCGTGCAAATGATTTGGGATTGGGTCGACCAACACTAGGCGCGCTAGTCCGCATCCCGCGCCAAGTAGTCGCGCAATTCAGCCGGAGCTTCGGCTTCTTTGGGGATGCCTCGCCGGTCGAGAGTGAATTTCACGGATTTCACCCATTTGCGCCCGACATATTGATTCACCTTTTCAACCAACGTATCTTCGAAAAACCGGATCTCCTGCATGCGAGCCGAGCTTTTCACCCAGATGTAGAGCTTACCGCGTGCGAAGCCCACGGGCTCACAAACCTGGCCCAGAGAAGCACCGACGACTGTGGGCCAAAAGCGCCAGAGCTTCCAGCGTAAAAAACCATCCGACAGCGGCGACTTGCCATTTGCCAAGATAGTTTGTAGGACCTTCGATACCGCACTGAGGTCGACCGAAGTTTTCTTTTGTCCCTTACGCTTTTCGTTCATGAGGAGTTTGTAGCATGCCGCGCCTGCACCCGCAAATCACTGTCGTTGGAGGAGGTCTCGCCGGTAGCGAGTGCGCCTTCCAACTCGCGGAAATGGGCCACAGTGTCGTACTCTATGAAATGCGGGGCGGCCCACGCTCCACTCCAGCCCATAAAACCGACCGCCTAGCCGAATTGGTTTGCTCCAATTCCTTTGGCAGCACCACCGATTATTCCGCACCTGGCCAGCTCAAATGGGAAGCCTCTCTGCTCAACTCATTGATATTGCGTGCGGGCCGCGAGGCCGCAGTGCCAGCGGGCATGGCTCTTGGCGTGGATCGCGAAAAGTTCGCAGAGGCCATCACCGAAGCGGTGAGCCAACATCCGCGCATTGAAGTCCGCCGTGACGTCATCGAGTCGTTGGACCAAATCCCCCGGCCGACCGTGATTGCGACCGGACCTCTGACCGATGGCCCGCTCGCCCAGTCGATGCGCGATCACTTCGACGGCGAGTTCATGTACTTCTTCGACGCCATTGCACCGATCATTGATGCCGACAGCATCAATAAGTTTGTCGCGTTCAAAGCCGACCGCTGGGAAAAAGGCAATCGCGATTACTACAATTGCCCGCTCGATCGCGCGCAGTACGAGCAATTGATTTTGGAAATCAAAAACGCTCGCAAGGTCGAGCCCAAAGAATTCGAAAAAGACACGCCCTACTTTAGCGGCTGCATGCCGGTTGAAGCCATCATCGAACGCGGCGATCAAACTTTGCGCTACGGGCCGATGTCAGGAAAAGGTATCCGCCATCCGTGGACCAACAAGACTTATTACGCGGTCGTGCAATTGCGCCAAGACAACAAGGAGGCCACGGCTTACAACATGGTCGGCTTTCAAACCAAAATGGCTTATGGCGAACAGACACGCGTCTTCCGCATGATCCCCGGTTTGGAAAACGCCGAATTCTTAAAACTGGGCAGCATTCACCGCAATTTGTATATTCAAACTCCAAAAAAATTATCACCGGTCTTGGCGAGCTTGAAGGACGAGTGGCTGTTCTTCGCCGGCCAGATCACCGGCGTCGAAGGTTATTTTGATTCGACGTGCATGGGCTTGTTGGTGGCGCATTTTCTCAACGACAAATTGAACGGCCGCGAAATTTCGCGTCCACCCCGCGCCTCGGCCATAGGCTCGTTGCTCAATGGAATCACCGAGGACAATGAATTCTTCCAGCCGACGAACATCAATTTTGGGTTGTTCCCGCGCGTGGAAGGCTTGCGCGGCCGCGACGACGAAAAAGCTCTAAAACGCGACATGCAGCTAACAGCCGCTAAACGCGCACTGCTTGGGTGGATGGAAGCAAAAGGCCTAAGTGGAAACTTGGATCCGGAACCGCGGGTACAAGCTAGCCAGGTAGTTGAAAACCTGACCCACGGTTAGATCGTCGACTTGAAGCCTGACGGCTTTACCCATCCGCGAAGGGCTCGCCCCGCAGTAAAGCGCCATTTTATGTTGCGACCACCCCTCGCGCATCGCGACCCTTCTTAGAGCCAGGCACACTTCCATCTTCACTTCGTTGAGTTTGTCAGGATTCGGCTCAATCAGCGGTCGTCTTGCCATTGTTTCCCCCTGGGTTTTCCACACGTCACTGCAAGTAGTGTAAACGACTCAGTAGTCGTTTCATTTACCATGGAGATTTTTCTCGCCCGTCTAGCGAATCAACGCGCTAGTCGCCGGACCAAATCGCACTACTTTGCAACTGGGCCAAACCTGCCTCCACGCCACAATATTCTAAGTGTTGAAATGCCCTGGGAAGGGGAAACTCGCCATTCTGGCCCCAAGGAATATATCCCATTTAGAGCAGATGCTGTGGGACTAGAACTAAGCTTTTTAAAAATCTAGATTGGCGCACCCGAATTGAACAATTCTCATTCATCGCTATCCGCCAAAGTTATTCAAGCCCCCCCCCTTGCCTACCAACACAGCGGCTCACGCCGCCCTGCACCCGGGCTCTAGTCCCGTGACAAT
>JAYWAE010000369.1:0-3672 GCA_043782715.1 Pseudobdellovibrionaceae bacterium
CGAGGTCCGGCACCGTATGGCCGCAAGTGGGACAGCTGCGATGAATGGAAAAAGTCTCACTCCCCGAGCCATCGGCCTCTTCAACTTTGACCAAGCCATCGGCCAACCCGAGCGCCAGATTCAAACTCTCTTTTAAGCGTGGCAAAAATTTGCCGTCCACCACCAACCTGTCGATCAGTAAATCAATGTCATGCGATTTGTTTTTCGCCAGCTTTTGCGCCTTCTCGAGTTCGAACCATTCGCCGTCTATGCGCGCGCGCGTGAAGCCTTTCTTCAACCACTTCTGAAATTCCGCCAGGAACTCGCCTTTTTTGCCGCGCGCGACCGGCGCCAGCAAATGAAACTTCGTCCCCGCTTTACGTTTCATCACACTGTCGACGATTTCTTGCGGCAATTGCCCTTCGAGCGGTAGATGGTGCTCCGGACAATGAGGTGTGCCGATGCGGGCGTAGAGCAGGCGTAGATAGTCGTAAACTTCCGTAACCGTCCCCACGGTCGAACGCGGATTGGTGCTGATCGACTTTTGATCGATGGCGATTGCCGGCGACAATCCGTCGATCGAGTCCACCTCGGGTTTTTTCAGCTGTTCAATGAACTGGCGCGCATAGGTCGAAAGGCTTTCGATAAAACGGCGCTGGCCTTCGGCGAAAATGGTGTCAAAGGCGAGTGAAGATTTGCCACTGCCACTCAAGCCGGTGATCACCGTGATCTGATCGCGCGGAATAAAGACATTTATGTTTTTGAGATTGTGCTCACGCGCACCCTTAACTTGAATGCCTTCGGGCTCGACGGTACGCGGCGCGGGCTTAGGATGCGGTTCCAATCCGTTCAAAGGGCTCTCCGGGTTCAGCTCTACTTTTGGCAGCGCGGGCACTCACCGTAGAGTTCTAGGACGTGATGAGTGAGGCGGAAATTATGCTCCTTCGCCACTTGCTCTTGCAAGTTCTCAATCTGCTGGCTTTCGAATTCCACGATCTGTCCGCACACGATGCAGGTGAGGTGATCGTGGTGCCGGCGCGGTGTCAATTCGTAGCGCGCGGGTAATCCACCCATACGTACCTCGGTCACCATGTTCTGTTCATTCAACTTGCGCAAGAAGCGGTAGACGGTGGCAAAGCCGATTTCAGGGTATTTCGCATTGACGATTTCAAACACCTCTTGCGCGGTCACGTGCGCACGTCCCGCACTCAACGTTTCCAGAATAGCGATGCGCTGCTGAGTCACCTTCAGTCCCATTTGGCGGATCATGCGTTTAAAGGTGGCCGGATCTACGGGATCGCGGCGAATCAGCTTTTCGGTTTCTATGGGTTTGCGGCCCTTAGCCAACTCGATTTCCATTGCATCAGAGCTATAGTAATTGAAAACGATTGTCAATTGCAGGTAGAGCTTCAAGATATCAAGGACTTAAACGATGCTTCGACAGTCTATCAGAGGGATGAGGCCACACCCAACTCCGCCAAACTCTTCGCATCCAACGGCCCACGATAGAGCTTGAGCAACCATTCCGGAAAATCGAGTGCTTTGCGCGCCACAGAGCCTGCCTTAGGCCAGCCAAGCTTGTGCGTGCAACTTACGAACAGTGCGCTTAAGGCATGGTCGTCGGCCAATGCCAACTCCACCCGATCAAATATACTCTGCATCTCCGTGCGCGTAACTTTGAGGACGCGCTTGCGCAGAATGGAATCGCGCGCCACCGCTAGCGCTTCGAGACCTAGAAACAAAGACCACGCGCAGAAGCGGCGAAACTCCAGCTGCTCTTTGGGCACATCGAGCAAAAAAGCCAGCGCTCCGTCGGCGTTGGCCTGGGAAGAGTCTTCCACCAACTCACGCGAGGGGATCAAATGGCGGCCAACTTTTTCGTCGGTCACCTGATCTTTGAGCAGATTCACTTTTTGCAGAAACAAACCAAAGTGATGGGCACGCAAGAGATTGCCTTGCGAAAGCAAAAACCGCGGTTCCACCTTCGAAACCAAATTGGCCAGTAACTCGCCGACCACGCCGGCAACGAAAAAACAATATTGGTTGACCTCGGCCAAAGTGCCGAGCCTGAGGCTACCATCTGTACGCTGGCGGCAGAAGTGCTGCATCCCTTGCGACATGCTGAGCACGAGCTGAAAAATAATATCGCGCACATGCGGCGGCAGCGTGTGGTAGTCGAGCAAGAGGCGCGATGCATCGTTGAGTAAATGCCTTTCGCTCTCGGGCAATGAATCCGGAAAGCGCTCGGACCAGCCTACTAACCGGCGCGCGGCTTCTGCCGACGACAAACTTTCGTCAAACGCGCGAAAAACGCTGAATTGCTGGTCGAGCGCCGGCCAAGTGGAGTCCTCGATGGTGTCTACGATCCGGCAAAGCAAATAGCTCAAGCCGACCCAGGCATGCAGTGGTTCGGGTAGCTGGCGGATGCAGAACGCGAAACTGCGGCTGACGCGATCTAAATGAGTTTGATAGAAATCGGAGGCCTCGTTCAAGTGACCATCCTCACCACCCGCTGCGGGAACGGCAGGTCGATTTTGTTTCTAGCAAACAGGTCGTTGAGCCGAAAGCGCACGTCACTGGCAATCTTTTTGCGATCCGGCACCGATGCGGAAGCAATCCAGTACGTGAAGTCGAGCAAGAGCGCGTTGTCGCCAAAATCCTGCAAGACCAAATCGGGAGGCGGCTGGTGCATTACTTTTTCAATTCCCGAAAGCGCCTCGAGGCAAAGTTGGCGCAGTAGAGCCAGGTCGGTGCCGTAGGCCACTGCGATACGAACCGGGCATTGGATGACTTCCGACTTCGTCCAATTGGTCAGGTTCTTTTCGATGAAGTTGGTATTGGGAATGATGATCACGGAATTTACACCGGTCCGCATCTCTGTCGCGCGGATTCCGATGCTCTCGATCTGGCCGGTGATGTCCCCGACTTCGACAAAGTCACCGACGCGTATCGGGCGCTCGATCATCACCAATATGCCACTGATGAAGTTATTGATCAGATTCTGCGAGCCAAAACCGATGCCCACGGCGAAGGCGCCACCGAGAACGGTGAAGATCGTGACCGGCACCGCCAACGTGTGCAGCGTAAACAAAGTAGTGAGGCAGAGGAAAAAATAAAACGTGAGGCGGCGGAACGTGTAGCGCATGGCCTGGTCGATGTCGAGCCGCGTGTACAGGCGATTGTCGACTTCCCGGGCGCCGCGGCGGGAGACCATGTAACCGATCACCAGGAGCACTACGCCACTGATCAACTTGCCGAGCGAAACGCCATGGCCGTCGAGTTCGAAGAGCTGATAGTTCAAAATTTGGTACGCGACCTTGAGGATCTCGGTCCAAGTCATCTGCGTTGCTTGTACGACTTGCTTTTCGTCCATCTCTCCGACTGCCCCTTGTGGCCTGCCCTACTTGAACAAACCCTTGAGAAGTTTTTTACCTTCGTCTTCCAACTTTTTACCGGCTTCCGATTTGGCTTTCTGCTCGAAATCCTTGCTGAGCTTCTTTTGCTCACAGCGCAAAGCCTTGCCTGCCAATTTGTCGATCAAATCCGAAAGCATCGAAAACCCAGGGTGCATCAAGTCGCCCTTGATCGCCACAGGAATGAGCATACGGCCCTGCGCATCGGAGTTGCCTTCAAGCAAACAGCCTTGAAACTGCGGCTTCGCCCATAGAAAGTGGCCGGCTAGGTCGCCTTGGA
>JAYWAE010000370.1:0-9672 GCA_043782715.1 Pseudobdellovibrionaceae bacterium
AGAAAATCGACCAGGCGTTGCTTTTCAGTTTTGCCGTCATTTTCAGGTACACTTTCGATAACCGGAGATTTGACTCCGGTCGCAAGTGTCAGCGGATAAAAATAGTCGATCGTCTTTTTTTCGTATTTCGCGTCACCGGCAAACATGTGAAAGCGGCGCATGTCGTCTTTGAGTGGACCGTTGGCCTGCACAATGACATCTAGCTTGGGCGTTGAACCGGCGCGGCCGGGAACTAAAAATGAGGTTTCCATTTCATAGAGATCCCAAAGCGCGTACGGGAAAAGATCGTTGTCCGCTTCCATGTAAATGAGCGTGGTCCAATCCTTTTCGCAGCCGGTGCGTTGCAGGCGGGTCTGGAAGGCTTGGTAATTTTCTTTGAAATCATAGTTTGAATCGGCCCCTTGCCAGGCGTCCCGGCAATTGGGGAGAGGAGCGGCGTGGGCCTGAGACAGGCTCACGCTGAAAATCGAGAGGAATAAAAAACTAAGGGTGCGCAAAATATTTTTCATCACACCCTCTTACTGTCTTACCGAGGACCTAGCTCTTGGGTTTTCTTATCGGGAATATCGAGCTCGTGCGCTTCCGCCGGATCGGCGATCATCAGTTGTTCATCCGAAATCGCCGAGTCGATCTGTGGCAAAACTTGCCCTCTTCCCGGAGCGGGACGACGGACATTGGTATTGCCGTTGGCGTACTTGCCCGCTGCATAAGCGGCAATCAAACTGTTACTCTCGGCTTGATTCATGACTTGGACCAATTCCTGATAAGTCACGCAGTGCACTTCCGGCATACCACATACCAACTCCGCAAAACGCTGTTCGGCCGCCCAGTAAGCACCGCCGTTCCACGGAGAAAAGTGATGGCCGATATTCACCGGCGCGCGGTTGCCGTTGTAGTTGTTGAAAAAGTAATTGACGTAGGAATAGAACATTTGATCTTCAAACTCTTGCTTGCGAGCCGGAATATCCTTGGCGTTGCTTTGAGCGTAGTAAAAGTTGTAGTCCATCGACAGCGTCTTACGAGACGTCCCGGCAATATTGATTGAGGCCAATGGGAAGCTCCATAAACCCTGTTTATTTCGGGTTGGCCAACTGGTCGGCGGTGCCGTCAGGGAAGTGTCATAGCCTCCCTTGCCCAGATACTTGGGGAGAAGTTCAAACATGGCGTCGTTGTGGCCAAGTTGGGGAGCGCGGAATCCGGTTATGCCGGTGAAGATGTTCTTGGCGTCGGTCGCCTTAATCGCGTCGGAGGGCACGTCGTTGAACGTGAACACATTGTACAAGATATCGTAGAACTGTTTGAATTCGCTATCCCAAGCGGCGGACGACCATTGCGTGCCGTCCCAGTGGCCGGCGGCGTGGTTGGCGATCTCGTTGCCTTCGCCCAAGGCGGCTTTGGTGTGTTCGAGGCGCGACAGTACGTCGGCGAGCGAACTGCTGAAGCCGATTGCCGATTTGCCGGGACCGTGGTTGACGGGATCGGGAGAGTTGTACCGGCTGGCCGGCTTGCCGGGCGCCAAATAATAGGCGGCATTGACAAAGTAGGTAAACTTAAGTTCTTTACCTTTGGCCGTCATATCGCGCGCATATTTGCGCGAATCTTCCCACATCTGAATGCGCTTGGAGCCGTCAAAGGCCAAGACGACATACTGGTCAGGGCGATTCGGCAACACCGCGGCGGCGGCGGTGGCATAGGCCATAAGTCCAGAAGCCATTGAAACGGCGGTCGCGGCCGCGGCCATTTTATTCAATTTTAACATGCGTGCTCCTAAAAATTGGCCAGACCATTGGCAAGATGGAAAACGCGGTCCTCGCGCTTCGTTTTTACTATCCGTACCTGGATGAGCAACGCCAGTGCCAGCCGCCACGAGTGGGTAAAATGCGCGACGCTGCGGTCTGTGCCGGGAATGGGCCTAAAGGGAGGTGACTATTTTGGCCTTTCTACACCTTCGCTCGTTCGCCCGCAGCTGCGGCAAAACCGCGGCATCTCCGACCAAAGTCCTTGAGGATCCCGGCCCTCTCCAATACGATCTCGCCCATCATGAAAACCCAGTTCAAAAATGCCCTCGTGAGTGTGTCTGACAAAACGGGCTTGGTCGATTTCCTCATGCCTCTTTATCAAAAAGGTCTGCGTGTGGTTTCGACCGGCGGGACGGCGAAGGTGCTGCGCGAAGCCGGTATGGATGTGGTTGACGTCAGCGAGCAGACTGGATTTCCGGAGTGCATGGACGGGCGGGTGAAGACTCTGCATCCGCGCATCCACATGCCGCTTCTCTCGCGTCACGGCAACAAAGAAGATGAGGAATTGCTTAAACAAGAGGAGCTGGCGCCATTTGATCTGGTGATCGTGAATCTTTATCCGTTCGAACAATCGCTCAAGAGCAAGGCTTCGCAAGAGGAACTGATCGAGAACATCGACATCGGCGGCCCAAGCCTGCTGCGTGGAGCGGCCAAGAATTTTGAACGCATGACCGTGGTCGTGGATCCGGATGACTATTCAACTCTGCTCGCCTTTAGCGAAGGGGTTCCGAAGAGTGAGCGCCAGCGGCTCGCGGCCAAGGCTTTTGTGCATGTCAGTTCTTACGATGCCATGATTTCTCAAGCCCTGGCGCCGGAGGAGCACTTCGCGCAATTCAGTCTGGGCGGAACTCTCGTGCAGGAGTTGCGCTACGGTGAAAATCCGCATCAAAAGGCGCGCTGGTACCGCCGGCGCGGAGCGCCTACTGGTACGCATGAGGCGCGTATTCTGCAAGGTAAGGAATTGTCCTACAACAACCTGCTCGATATCGAATCTGCTCTCGGTTTAGTGTGTGAATTCGATGCGCCTGCCGCCGTGGCTGTCAAACACAATAGTCCCTGTGGCGCCGCATGCGCAGTCAATCTTGAAACCGCCGTCGATCGTTGCATGGCGTCCGATCCGGTCAGTGTTTTCGGTGGCATTGTCGCCGTCAATCATGGCGTCAGTGGCTCGGCTGCCGATGCCCTCGCACAAGTTTTCTTGGAATGCATTATCGCGCCGAAATTCACGCCTGAAGCATTGGCTGTCTTGAGCAAAAAGAAAAACCTGCGCGTGCTCGAGTGGCCGGGGATGGCGATGCGTGATCACTTTTGGAGGTTGCAAACCATTCAAGGTGGATTTCTTTTGCAGCAGCCGGATAAAGTGAAAATGTGGGATCCGATGTGGAAGATTTTAGGCCCGCAACCAAGTCCCGATGAACGGGCAGATTTGAGCTTCGCATGGGCTGTATGTGCACACTTGAAGAGCAATGCCATCGCCATCGTCAGCGAAAAACAAACCCTTGGTCTTGGAATGGGCCAGGTCAATCGTGTCGATGCCGTGGAGCTGGCGTGCGCGCGGCAAAAGAAATTCCATAGAGACGCCCAGGTTTTGGTCCTGGCGAGTGATGCGTTTTTTCCATTTCCCGACTCAATTGAACTAATTCACAAGGCGGGGATTCGCTGGGTGATCCAACCCGGTGGTTCAGTACGCGACCATGAGGTGATTGAGGCCGCTAAGGATTTTGGCATTCACATGGTACTGACGGGGCAACGCCATTTCCGTCATTGACGCGTTAGGTAAACGTGACAGGTCTGCCGACATGAGCGACCATTGTATATATGGCGGCGGCGGAAACTCTTTGGTTGGTCAAGAGTAGTGGGCGGATTTTAGGTCCGTTCACGTCTGCGCGTATCGGAGAGATGCTGCGCACGCGTGAAGTGTCCGTCCTCGACGAAGTTTCTTCGCCGTTACGCCGCTGGCAAACGATTCAATATCACGAACATTTCAAAGATCTGATCGAACGCCTGCGCAAGTCCAATATCTCAGAGACCACCGATCCCACTTGGACCGTCAACAGCGGCAACACGTCCAACCTCACCCAAACTCTGACCGACAGCCTGACTGGAGAGTTGACCGAAGAAATCACAGACGTTTCGAGTTTCACCTCCACCGCCAAAGAAATCGTGATTCACAACGTGCAAGAGGAGGGGCGGCCGCAAACAGGCGGCGCCGCTGGCCGGTATCAAACTCAGCACGGGCAAAACACGGCGATTCAGCAGCAAGTTGAAAAGACCACGCGCGGATTGTGGATTGTCACAATCGTGGTGCTGGGTGTGGTCGCGGCCTTCGTCATGCAAAAGCGCATGGGCGGCGTGGGAGATAGCCGTTTGTCGGCGGCCTCGCTCAAGCAGCAAGTCATGGCGAGTGTCGGCGCGGGCCAATATCAGGACGCCTTGCGGCTTCTCAAGCTCGGCATTCCCGACCCGATCATGGCTGGAGATCTCGCGATTTTTTACGGTTCGTTGTTGATTCAAGTCGAGGGACAAACTACGCAAGGTCGGCGCCTGCTCAGCGCCGTCGTTAGCGCTCGCCGCGGCGACATGAAACAAGCGTACACGGGTCTCGGCATTGCCGACTTCCTCGACGGCCAAGTCGATTCGGCGCAAGAAAATTTTGACAAGGCGACTGCGCTCGATGCCTCTTACACTCCAGCCATCATCAATGCAGCGGCCGTGGCCCTGCAGCGCGGAGACTACATCCGGGCCAAGGCGTTGGCCGTCAAAGCCTTACAAATCAGCCCGCTACAAGGCGAGGCATTGCTCACCCTAGCGCAGGCCGAACTGCTGCTGTCGCAGACTAAGGGCAACACCGGCGAGCTGGCGCATTCGCAGCTCATGATCCGGGAATTCCTTTCGCATCAGTGGGACTTCTCCAGTGAGCTGGGGTTCTACAACGTATTCTTCGATTACTTACGCGGAGACAAGGCATTGGAAGACCACCTGCGTGAGTATCTGGACCGCGATCCGCAGTTGACGAACGACCATCGCCATAACGTTTTTATTTACCGCGGCCATACCCAGTGGAAGATGCTCGGCCGCTTTTGTGAACAAATGGCAGGCAAACTGGGAACCAATCCTCGCGCCGCGGTGCTGATGGCGTCTTGCTACAGCCACGAGGGGCGCTGGGACCAGGCGCGTAAGCACATCATGAAGGCCGTCCAGCAATCTCCCAAAGACGCGCTCGTGCAAGCTTGGTTTTCGTACGTTTTGCAGGAGAGCGGCGACGCGACTGAGGGCAGCGTCGTCTTGGCGAAAGCCAATGACCTCAACCGCCGCGGCGAGTTCGTATTGCCGGCTTTGCTCCAGGCGCGCTGGTGCCAGTCGAAGGAAGATTGGGACTGCGCACGCGACTCATGGCAGAGAATTTATGAGCACAATCTCGATTCGCTGCCCGCCGTTGCCGGCCTGGCTGTGTTTCAGGCCAATAGAGGCACGCGCAACGAGGCGTTTCGCATGATGGAACGTGGCTTTAAAATTTCTCCCGATTACATTCCCCTGCTTCTGCTGCGGCAGAAAGCCGAACGCGAAGGCTGGTATGCGGCCGGCAATTAAGCGGGTCTTAGCCATATGGGCCACCGGAATTGCGGTCACGGCAATGGCCGCGGCTGAGACCAAACTCATCGACCGGCCCGCGCGCACCAGCAGTCGCGACATCAAGATTCCGCGTGCGCTAGTCCGTCACATCGAAGAAGACTATCGCGCCTTTTTGGTGAAGAACGAAGTCTCACCCAAGGTGACGATTCAGCGGCAGCTCTTGAACCTATCTGTCGAACTGACGCAAAAATCGGCGGTGGCGTTGCACGACAACACCCGCATCGTCACTCCGCTGGGTGGGGGAGTGATCGACCTCAGTGAATTCATCACTCCACTTCGGGGCGCGTTTTGGCTCAAGATCGTCGCACGCAAGGAGAAAGACGCCGATGCCGAACCGCAGGGCCTGCGCGTCTTTTACGTCAGCAAAGGTAAGACGCGCATTCTCGACGGCGAGGAGTACGGCGCCGGGTGCAACAGGTATATGGAGATCACGTCGTTCTACAACAAAAAGAGCGCCGGCGGCGGCAAGGGGTTTGAACTCTACACCGCCAATCAACGCTATCTTTCGGTGATTGGCGGTACGATAGTGGCGATTGCATTTGAAAAAGAAACCTTGTCGGTAGGTACGCTCACGTTTACCGATTCACGTTATCCAGACCTACTTTGCGACTAGAGGCGGCCATGAAGAGATTCGTGCGCGACATCCGAGAAAAAGACCAGCTGCAGACGGTGTTTTTGGTTACCGAGAAAAACTCCGGCAAAGACCGCAACGGCAAGGCGTTTCTGAGCATGCAACTGAGCGACAGTACCGGACAATTGAACGGCCGCATGTTTGAAAAAGCCGAGGAAGCCGCGGACCGTTTTGAAGTCGGCGACGTCGTCTTTGTGAAGGGCTTTGTGCAGCTGTTTCAAAACCGCAAGCAACTCATCGTGCATGACGTGCGCAAAGCCGTGGACGGCGAATATAACATGACCGACATGGTGAGCGATCGCGGCGGCGATCCGCGTGAACACTTAAATGCGCTACTCAAAATATCGGAAGCGATGAAAGACAAATTCATCAGCCGGTTGATGCTCGAAACTTTGAATGATCCCAAGTTACAACCCATTCTGCTCAAAGCGCCGGCCGCCAAAACCATTCACCATGCCTATCGTGGTGGATTGATCGAACACATTCACTCCATCGCCAAAGTGATGGTCTCCCTCGCTGAACATTATCCGTTTTTAAATCCCGATCTATTGATCTTTGGCGCCGTATTTCACGACTTGGGCAAACTCTTCGAACTCGATCTTGCGGAAGGCATTCATTACACCCAGAGCGGCCGGCTGGTCGGTCACATGGTGCTGTCGTGTGAGATCATCAGCGAAAAAGCCGCCGCGATCGAAGGTTTTCCCGTCGATTTACTCGACGTCTTGAAGCACATCGTGCTCTCGCATCATGGCAAGCTGGAGTACGGCTCGCCCAAGCTGCCGATGCTACCTGAGGCGATGGTCGTGGCCATGATCGACGACCTCGACAGCAAGTTGAACACGCTTTTTCACTTTTTGAAAAATGAAGTCGAGGCCGTCGCTCCGGACGAAAAATGGAGCCATTTTCATCCCGGCTTTGAACGCTATTTCTTCTTGGATTACTTCCGCCGGATGGTCAAACCGCCGGAGTAGCGTCCTCCCCGTGCTGGGACTTAGGTCCAGTTGAGTTCGCCGCGCTAAATCCCGAAGAGAAACAAGTCGGAGGGTATTGATATGAAATTTGTATTCGCAATTGGATTCGCCGCGCTCGTGGGCGCAGGCTATTATTTCGCCGATCAATACTGGAGCGTGCACACACCAGAGGCCGAACACGCCGCCTGGAAGCGTACCGCCGTCGAGACCGAAACCGCTGTTCGCCCTGACAGTTACGCCGCCATGAAGTGGAGCCCAGACGATCCCAAGCCGGAAGTCCGCGCGCCTGCTTCAGAGGAAGCGCCGAAACCGGACAAAGCAGCCAAGCGTAAAAAGCACTAGCCGCATCTCCGGCTTTTCCGCGGCGTCGTTACCTACAAAATAAGTACGATCGGTTCGAAATCGCCGGTGGGGGCTTGTTTGCCTATCTCTTTGCCCAGGCCACGCAGAACTTTTTCATTTTCGCCCGTGAGGTTGCAGCCGACGACCATTTTCCGCGCCGGGAAATGGTCGCTGAGATCGGCGAGCAACTTAGCCGCACGATAGGGCGTCTCCATCACAATCAGCGCGCGCTTTTCCTTCTTCAACTCACCCAATGCCCTGGCCCGCTCTTCATTCTTGGCCGGCAAAAATCCGTAAAACAAAAACTGGTCGACGCGTTCGCCGCACACACTTAGCAGAGTCATCAGACTCGAGGGGCCGGGCACGGGCCGCACTTCAACACCGGCCTGCACGCAAGCTTTGACCAGATCTGCGCCGGGATCACAAAAACCGGGCGTACCGCAGTCGCTAACTAAGGCCACTACTTTGGTTTTGCACTCCTCAGTGAAATGCGCGATGTCGCGCGCGTCGGAGTGCTCATTGAGCTGCTCCAGACTACGGCCCTGCACTCCCGCGCTCTTGAGCGTCTGGCGCAGTACCTTCATCTCTTCGCCGATGACCAATTCCGCATCCTTCAGAATCTGAAGTGCGCGAAGCGAGAAGTCGGCGGCATTCCCAATTGGAGTTGCGACTACAAAAAGCGGCATGCTAAGGTCTGTAGCACGCGAGCTGTGGGGAAATCAAATGGCCAAGTGGGAAGTCCTAAAATCGCAAATCGCCCTGACTGCTGGATTCTTCCGCCTGCGCATCGACGAGTGCAAACTACCCGATGGGCGGGTCATGCCGCGCTACCATGTTTTTGAATTCCCGGACTGGGTGAATGTCGTCGCGGTAACGCCCGATGGTAAAATGGTGTTGGTGCGCCAGTACCGCCATGCTGCAGGCGAAGAGTTCCTCGAAATCCCGGGCGGCGGCACCGACCCCAAGCAGCACGAAGATCCCCAGACCGGCGGCGCGCGCGAGTTGCTCGAAGAGACCGGCTACGAGGCTGGAGAGTGGGTGAGCTGCGGCTTTCAGTATCCCAATCCCGCTCTACAGAACAACCGCATGCACGTTTTTCTCGCCCTTGGCTGCAAGAAGATGAGTGAGCCTAAACTAGATCCATTTGAGGATCTGACGGTGGAGTTAAAGCCGGTGGGCGAAGTCATGCGCTTGTGGGAAAATGGTTTTTTCAAGCATTCCCTGATTTCGTCCTCACTGGGGTTGGCGCGCCGGCACTTGATCGAGCGCGGGCTTTTACCAAGCTAGAATGCTTTTGCCACCCTCCAGCCCATGGCGAGCAAGTGAATGCACGGCAAACTATTGGATTTGAAGAATTGCCAAGAAAAGTCGAGTAAAAGAAACGCTGCGCCTTGAGGCCGCGGCGCGACTCATGCTTTGGTTCGGGGCATGAGAAACCTACTCTGGATCGCAATTGGTCCAATTGTGTTTATCGCCGGTTGCGCCAGTCAAAGTGCGGGAGTTAAAGGGGCCGCGTCGAGCGAAGTCGAAGCCCAACTCAAAGTCAGCGCCGGCTCGGGCAAACTCAAAGCCAAATTGAACTTAAAGAACAACACCAGCCGCGAAATCGACGTTAAAAATCTCGATAGCAAGTTCTTCAGCGTACAAACCATCAAAGACGAGCCGATGGCACTGAAGAACTCCAAAGGCGAAGTCATTCCGACTGTTCACTTGAAGCCAGGTGAAGCCAAAGAAATCGCCTTCAGTCTCCAAGACAACTATTCCTTCTGGGACCGCCTCACAAAATACAAGATTTGGTACGAAGGCGATGGTTTAAAATCAAATGTCGCGCAGGTTTGGTTCTAGGGCTTCCTGAGCATGTCGCGTGAGATGACGCGGCTTTACTTAGTGCGCGCTAAGTAGAAATTAACAAATCGAAACATTTCAACTTGTGCGCAACAGTATAATGGCCCTTGCCCATTGCCAATGCAGGGATTTTGCCTTCGAGAGCCTCATCCGGCAGGCCACGGAATTTGTCCATCCATGAGAGTGGCAAACCTCGGGCGTCCACGCCCGAGGTTCTGTTGAATTGAAAAATTATTTTTCAAAGGGAGAAAGAAAAAAAGAAAAAGAAAATGGGCTCTCTTTAATCTTCTCCAATTTAACTTTCTCCAGTTTAACGGATTCTCGGCCGTGGACGGCCGAGAATTGCCACTCTCATGGACGGAAAATTCGCGTGGCCAATCTAATAGGGCTATCGAAGACGAAAAAATCTGCATTTAGCAAATACATTCAATGTCCCACTTCTGCGCCGAAG
>JAYWAE010000371.1:0-3650 GCA_043782715.1 Pseudobdellovibrionaceae bacterium
CGACACTCAATCCGTCCACGCCGACATCACTTGCAGTCGTGTTCGCGTCGAGCGTGAATTTGATCGTATTCTCCGGCCCCTTAAAGGCCCCCACCTGGAACTCGAACTGCTGACCAGTTCCCGTCAGCAACTGCTTATTACCGTACCTCGTGCTCTTCGCGATGCGGTCGAACTCGTCCACCAGACCGGTGAATTCCGTGTTGAGGAAACCCCGTTCATCGTCGCCGATGGTGTCCGAGGCCGAGTACACCGCGAGTTCGCGCAAGCGCACCAAGATATTGTTCTGTTCGTTCAGCCCGCCCTCTGCCGTTTGCACAAGACCCACTGCAGATTCCGTATTAAATTTAGCTTGTTTAGTGCCGCCAAGCTGCCCACGTAAACTCTCGGCGATCGCGAAGCCGGCCGCATCGTCGCCTGCGCGCACGACCCGGGATCCGGATGCGAGTGAAACTAGGGATTTGTCGATCTGCCGCTGGGCTTGTTCCAAGAACCGCCCGGCCGCCATGGATGTGGTATTGGTCGCTATTCGAAAAGCCACGTGAGCATCCTCCGTCTCGCTCTGCCTCTCATCAGGAGACCCACTCCCGATTTGAAACAGGGCCAGCAGTTAAGCGCCCACAGACAAGTTCACTTCAACAGTCATGAAGCTTATCGTCGCACTGCGTTATTACTTTAGAGGTATTTTATGCAGCACGTTAAGTGCTCAGAATCTAAATGTAAATGTCCAACATAGTGCCGTAGTCCTGACGCCGATTGTGAATCTCAATCTGCGATCGGTAGGCATGGGGAATACCTTTGGGTACGGGCTTACGGGGGGGCTTCTCCCCTTTGTCCTTCTCTTTATGTAGAAACCGGGCAAAACGGGCCAGGGCATCGTGGGTACTGCCATCCAAGGGCGAATGGTTGGCAGCAGGGCTCTGCGCAGGTTGAACTGGGTCGACGACCTTAAGTCGATCTGCCCGCTCCGCCTGTTGCCCCGACGTCCTAGATAGGCTTGCTCCGGAAGTTAACATTCTTCCAAGTTATCAGCAGCCTGGACAGAGGGACAGGATAATTTACTCAGCGCGTCATAGGCGTTCTTAGGACCCGAGAGTGTTTCACATTGCAACGACTCTACATTAGACGGAAGCACGGAGGTCCCGAATGCGTACAACTCTTCTCTTCGTACTACTGATGCTCTCGCCGCTCACCTATGCCGATATCGACGGCAATCCCGTGGTCAGCGCGACCACCTGTAACGCGGATCTCTTCTCCGCCGCCAGTGTCGTATGTAAATTGTTTGCCGCATTCGGCCCGGCGGCCACGTGCAATGTGAAATTGAACAACTGCGCAGTCGGCACGCAGGAGATTTTCACCGGCAATGAAATCGAACTCGCTTCGCCTACAAATATTAAAAATTGGACGGGCTTCGGTGCGATGGGACCGATCTATCAAGCCGCAGATCTTTGCTTGCTGCGGGACATGAAAGACGTCGCGATCGAATCCGAAGCACCGGCCACCACTGCGATCGGAGATGTGAGCATTCATCAGACCGTGCAGTTCCTCTCGTTCGACAAAACGAAACTCGAATGGCAGGGCTATCATCGCGGCCGCGCTTGCGCGCCGGCCATCGGGTGCATGGACATGTTCAATCAAAAGATCACCGTGCGCGCCGTGACCAGTAATCTCAAAGGCTCGGGCGCCAAGGCTGGTGAATACGACATTTACGGAGCCAGCGCGCTCGAAGTCGTCGCCGATGGAATTAGCCAATCTTTTGAAGTCTCGGTTCCCGCCATCAATGTTCCCACTCCTTACGGTTTGATTTCGGCCACGCCCGCGTTCGGAATGGGCCGTGGAATGGGCTACGTGCTCGCGCCGTATCAAGGTGGAAACGTGAAAACCGCCGTCGCCGGCCCCTGGGGCACCGCCAAGATGATCGATCTCTACGGCCGCAATCCCGGTACCGCGCGCACGGAGACTTATCCCTCTTACTTCGTGTTCGGCTCCGGCGTGCAAGACAACCGCGCAATCGGATACATTTCGCAAGCCGCGTTCGGCTCGCGCAGCGCCGATCCCAAAGCCGCCGTGTGGGCACCGCCTGCAGGAGTGGAGTATCCCGTCACCCGTCCCGACGGCAACATCGCCGCCGCACGCTCCGATCTCGAAAAAATTCCCAACGCCTACCTCGGCGCCAACGTGAAGGTGGAGTACAGCCCCACCAACATGATTCCAGCCTACATTCGCAAAAATAAATTTATCAGCCTCACCTTCGGCGTGTGGGCCAAACCCATGATTGATACGGCTTTCACCAGCCAGTTCAATATTTCCAACTATGAAATCGCCAAGGGCAACAAGCTGGCGCTCCCAGCCGGTCCGCTCGACTATCACCCGCAGAACATGGATCAGTTCAAAGGCGCGGCGCTATTTGGCGGCACCACCGCGGCTGCTCGCTTTGCACTCGACGCCGGCGTCGACTTGACGATCCATCTGCACGTTCCGCTTTTCATTACCGACATCAACGTCGACCTGATCGACATTCACCCATTGACTACAATCGCCGAAAAAATCAGCACGGGCAAAGGGGCCGCCAAACCGACTGCCTTCGCCAACAGCCATGCCGCGGAAATCCTCAGCACGGGTAAATACTTTCAGAGCTACCAAACACTGAATGGTTCCACCACCGACGGTGCCGCTCACATCAAAGCTTGTTTGGCCGCGCCCAATGCCTCCGCGCCACCGCCGCCGGCCCCCTCGTACACACCCGGCGATTTGTCGGACTTGCTCAAAGACGTCGAGTACCCGTGCAACATTTGCGTCGGCATGAATGATTACACTTACAAAGCCAAAGACGGGACAATGCAGACGATCAAGGGATTTTTGGAAAACCTCTTCGCCGCCGATGAAAGCACCCGCCCGGCCGGCGTGCGCTGGACATGCGATCAAGTCTACGAATCTGGTTGCTACGACATGTGCACCTGGAATCAAAAGACGAACGTGCTGACCGTGACCCGCACGGCGCGCGAAATGCTGGCTTCGGGCGAAGCTAAAAAAATGCCGGCCCGCTGTCGATAAAGGTTTTTATTAAAAGCTAGGATTGCCGGTGGCGGCACACGCATGATTCGCGCAGGCCACGGCCGGCGCGACTTCATATGAGCATGTGGACATGGCGTTGCCGTCGATGTTGTCTTGATGCTCTTGGCGGGTGAACTCGGCAATCAGCGCTTCAAGGGAAGCGAAATCGGCGCTCTTGTTGGATGCGACGACATACGAAGTCGGACCGCCACAGGCCTTGCTGCCCTTGGCGAGCGCCACGCAATCGGAATCTTGCGCGCAACTCAGATCGCGAGCACTGACTTCCGCGATCAGGCTATTTAGTGCGGCCGCGTTTTTGAGTTGCGGTTGCGGGACAGGCGATTCAAAGGCCATTTTTTGCGAACAATTCTGGTACGACACCAGAATGGTGAATAGAAGAATCGAAACTGTTCCAATATGAGACATTCGCATTCTGACCCTCCGAGTAATTACAAGAGTTGCAATTCGCAGGCTAAACGGCGGCGCGTGGATTCGCATTGAGCGCGCAGTGATTGGACAGTGTCTAGATTGCGAGCGAGCGGCGTTTCAATTCTGGGCGTGCTGCGATGGAATCGGCGGTGGAAAAAACGAGGATCACG